>CAMZAI010000005.1 GCA_947304065.1 uncultured Clostridia bacterium
AGCCCACGCTATATGCGGCGTGATCACGAGCTTTCCGCTGTCCTTTATCCTCATCAGGGGATTGTCGGCAGCGATCGGTTCTTTTGTCAGGACGTCGGTGCCGGCGCCTGCGATCGTTCCCGCTTCAAGAGCATCCGCGAGGTCAGCTTCGTCTATGATCCCGCCTCTGCCCAGATTGAGTATTATTGCAGACTTCTTCATGAGGCCCAGTTCACACTTTTTTACCAGGCCTTTTGTCGCGTCGTTCAGCGGCGCGTGTACACTGATTACGTCGGATGTGCGCATCAGGGTATCGAGATCGGTGCGCTCGAAGCCCGGCTCGTCATGTTTGCCGCTCGTGGAATAGTAGATCACTTTGCATCCGAAGCACTTCGCGATCTCCGCGACGCGCTTTCCGATAGTGCCCAGACCGATGACGCCCCAGGTATGTCCCGCAAGCTCATGAAATTTCTCGGTGAAATGGCTGAACACATCGCTCCTCGCATAGTCGCCGCTCTTTACAAAGGTATCGTAATAATGCATGCGCTCCCAGAGATAGAACGCGAGGGCAAATGTATGCTGGACAACGGATTCGGTCGAATAGCCCTTTACATTCGCTATCGCGATGCCGCGCGAATTAACGTAAGGGAAATCAACGATATTAGTGCCGGTCGCTGTTATGCACACAAGCTTCGTGCGGTCGTTCCCGTCGAGCAGCGAAGCGTTCACGGGAATCTTGTTAAGAACGACCACGTCGGCGTCCTTGCATCTTTCGGCGTTCTTTGCCGGATCGCTCAAGGGATATGTCTTTACGGTCCCCAGCTTTTCAAACTTGCTAAGATCAACATCGTCGCCAAGCGTATTGGCCTCCAAAAAAACTATGTTCATATTTTGACCTCCTTATAATGATGCTCCCGGCCCGATCAACTCTTATAACTACTATATTTTATATGCGGGCTGTTGTCCAGCCGTGAGAATGCGTATTGAGAGAATCTTATTGATAAAATCTCATAATGCGTGTATAATGTTAATGTTACGGAAAAATGAAAAGCAACGCGTCCGGGATATTTCGGACGCAAAACACGGGGGCATTATGTATAAACTGATCTGCCGTGACGGCAATGCCAAGCGGGGCGAATTCCATACAGTCCACGGAGTGATCCAGACCCCGGTTTTCATGAACGTCGGAACAGTCGGCGCGATAAAGGGTGCGGTCTCCACGATGGACTTAAAGGAGATCGGGACGCAGGTGGAACTTTCCAATACTTACCACCTTCACGTCAGACCCGGCGACGAGATAGTCAAAAAAATGGGCGGACTCCACAAGTTCATGAACTGGGACCGTCCCATACTTACGGATTCGGGCGGATTCCAGGTTTTCTCGCTGGCGGGCCTGCGTAAGATAAAAGAAGAAGGCGTTTACTTTAATTCACATATAGACGGACGGCGCATTTTCATGGGACCGGAAGAGAGCATGCAGATCCAGTCGAATCTGGGCTCTACGATAGCGATGGCTTTCGACGAGTGTCCTTCGAGCGTGGCCGAGCGAGCGTACATACAGCCGAGCGTTGACAGGACGACGAGATGGCTGATGCGCTGCAAGGCGAAGCTTGATGAGCTGAACAGAACGGAAGGCACGGTCAATCCGGACCAGATGCTCTTCGGCATCAATCAGGGCGGCATCTTCGAGGATATCCGTATCGAGCATGCGAAGCGGATCTCGGAGCTGGACCTTCCCGGATACGCGATCGGCGGTCTTGCGGTGGGTGAGAGCCACGAGGACATGTACAGGATCATCGAGGCCGTTACGCCTTATCTGCCGCTTGAGAAGCCCGTTTACCTGATGGGCGTCGGTACTCCGGCGAACATACTCGAGGCGGTCGAGCGCGGAGTAGATTTCTTTGACTGCGTATATCCGGCGCGAAACGGAAGACACGGACATGCGTATACTTCGTTCGGCAAGATCAATCTCCTGAACGCGAAGTACGAGACGGACCCGAGGCCGATAGAGCCGGGCTGCAATTGTCCCGCGTGCAGGAATTACACGAGAGCGTACATCAGACATCTCTTAAAGGCCGGCGAGATGCTCGGACTCAGGCTGATGGTCACTCACAATCTTTACTTCTACAACCATCTGATGGAGGAGATCAGGACCGCCATCGAGGAGCAGAGGTATTCTTCGTTCAAGAAGGAAAAGCTGGCGGGATTCGAAGCCGGCGAGCAGGACTGAAACAGTCGCAAAACAGTTATTTACAGGGAATTCCCTGATTTTTAAGGAGGACATAGATAATGACAACTTTTCTTGATGCACAGGCAGCGGCAGGCTCATCCATCTGGATGCTCGTGGGCTACGTCGTAATCATCGGTCTGCTCTTTTACTTCATGGCGATCCGCCCTCAGAAGAAGCAGCAGAAGCAGATGGACGCGCTGATCTCTTCACTTGAGGTAGGCGACAGCGTACTCACTACGGGCGGTTTCTACGGCGTAGTCATCGACGTTATGGATGAGGTTATCGTTGTGGAGTTCGGCAATAACAAGAACTGCCGCATCCCCATGAAGAAGACTGCTGTTGTAGAGGTTGAGAAGCCCAATAAGGAAAGCTCTTCCGAGAATTAAAAGTGTTACGGTAATACCCTACAAATGCCACTTTTGTGACATAGTCAAACGGTAGAATGTTGTCAGGATGTGACGCATGGATTTTCTACCGGAGGATATTATCATGATCAACGCGAGGTTTTTCAGACGAGTTGGTTTAAT
Organism: uncultured Clostridia bacterium; assembly: GCA_947304065.1. Taxonomy (GTDB): domain Bacteria; phylum Bacillota; class Clostridia; order Lachnospirales; family Lachnospiraceae; genus RUG11977. Next base: position 2,737 of record CAMZAI010000005.1, read on the forward strand.
ACTCTTCTTCGGGTTATGTATAGCCATGCTAAGCAAGGTTGCTCCCGTTTCGGCGGGAAATCCGAACGAGCCCAAGCTCAACGTTGACTCGGTTTCGATCGTATTGAACGAGACCTACAGACTGAGAGTTTACAATCTGACAGAGGACCAGACGGTTACTTATCGTTCTTCGAACCCTTCGATCGCTGCTGTTACCAACACCGGTCGTGTAACCGGCGTATCGTGCGGCAACGTAGTTATTACCGCCACAGTCAGAGACGGACGTTCAGTGGTCGCAACTTTGCGATGCGAGGTTCTTATAGGACCCGCAGCTGTAAGTATTAAACTCACCAAGACGTCGATCGTTCTTCAGGTCGGCAGGAGTAAGCTGCTCAGAACTGTTATTTATCCGCTCAACACCGTCGAGGAGGCAAAGTTTTATTCAACTGAAGCCGAAGTTGCGAAGGTATCGTCAGCGGGTCGTGTTCGTGCGGCTTCAGAGGGTGTGACTGAGGTCTATGCCCTGCTCCTGAACGGAACATATGATATCTGCGAGGTAACTGTCCTCAATGAGGAGAATTACCAGAAGTATCGTCAGGGCGCATCACTTGAAGATCTCCTGAACCAGGGCGAAGAGGAAGAAGAGAATGGCGAGTCGGAAGTGACTGAGCCTGAACCTACCGCTACTCCTGTTCCTGCAGAGACGGAGAGTAAGGACGCACAGACTACCGGCGGAAGCGACTTAGTGTCTGAATGAGAAAGAACTTAGCAGAATGCCTCGGAATTAAATCCGGGGCATTCGTTCGTTAAGAAGGACCGTTTTTTATCATCGAAAGAAAGGAACGAAGTAAAATGGCATATATTCTTGTTGCTGATGACAATACCGATATTACCGATGTTCTTTCCGCATATATTAAAAAAGAAGGCCACGATCCCGTTATCGCGGGCGACGGCATAGAGGCCATGGAGCGCTTCAGGGAGTACAATCCCGCATGCGTGCTGCTCGATGTCATGATGCCCAGGGAGGACGGCTACGAGGTGCTGCGCAAGATCCGCGCATGCACGAACGTACCCGTTATCATGATCACGGCCAGGGGCGAGGATTTCGAGCGCATCATGGGTCTCGACATAGGCGCCGACGACTATATCGTGAAGCCTTTCAGTCCCAGCGAGGTAATGGCGAGAGTCCGTGCGGTAATGAGGCGCATGAACATGGCAGAGAACGCCGGCGGCGCTTCGGACAACAAGCTCGTGATCAAGGACCTTACGATCAATCTCGATGAGTATTCGCTCTATATAGGCAAGGAAAAGATCAATCTCACCAAAAAAGAGATCGAGACCATGTGGACCCTTGCCAAGAACCCTAACAAGGTATTTACCCGCGACAACCTGCTCGACAGTCTCTGGGGCTATGACTACTACGGAGACAGCAGGACCGTGGATTCGCATATCAAGCGCCTTCGCGCGAAGATCGACGCCGTGGAGCATCCCGGCTGGAAGATCACTACAAAATGGGGAGTAGGCTATAAATTCGAGGTAGAATAAGCGTGCTGAAGAAGATCAAACGTCGTTTCAATACCATATTCTTCCGGGTATTCGGTGCATTCGCGGTACTGATACTCATTTTTGCCGTGCTCCTCGGAACCATTTTCATCAGTATCTACCGTTCCACGACAGAGAATTATAACAGGCAGGCTCTGGCCCGTATCGCGAACAATGTCGCGGTCAGGTTCAGGGATTACGTGCTGGACGGCGATACGGACGAATATCTGGAGTATTTTTCGTCATTTGCGGAGTTTGAGGACGCGGAGGTCTGGAGCTTTTCGAACCCTAACGCGGCAGCCCCGATGGACACGAGCTTTGAGAGCACGACGATACAGGCCGTTTCCGACCAGAGAGAGTTTAAGCGTATGCTTGAAGGGGCCTTTGACGGGGCTACCGACATTGACACCTTCTACAGCGAGATACACAAGTCCACCGCGATGGTGGCCTCGGTCCCGATCCTCGGTGAGGACCGCGAGGTCTGCGGCGCGATCCTGATGGTCCAGTCCCTCAAGGAAATGGACGAAACGATCAACAGCAGTATAAAGATGATCCTTATCAGCTCAGTGCTCGCGCTTGCACTCTCGGCGCTCGTTGCGACCTGGATGGCGAAGCTTATCTCGAATCCCATCAGGGACATGCAGATCATGGCCCGCGAGATGACAGAGGGCAATTATGAATGCAAGACCGGTATCGACAGGAACGACGAGATCGGAGACATGGCCCGCAGTATCGATAAGCTTTCGAACCGGCTGAAGGAGAATGAGGTCGAGCGAAAGAACCTTGAGCAGATGCGTATGGATTTCTTCGCGAATGTCTCGCATGAGCTCAGGACTCCCATCGCCGTAGTCAGGGCCACTACCGAGTGCCTGGCCGACGGCATCGTTACCGAGCAGTCGCAGGTTGACGAATATCACGAGAAGATCCTCAGGGAATGCAAGTCGATGGAGCGTCTGGTAGCCGATCTGCTGACGCTTTCGAAGATGCAGAACCCGAATTTCAAGGTTGAAAAGGAACCCGTCAATCTCGTGCATATCTTTGACGAGCTGATACGCAGCGCATCAGAGATCTGCCGCGAGAAGAACATCGGGATAGTCCTGAACAGGGACAAGGACGTATACATGATGATGGGCGATTACGACCGCCTGCGCCAGATGTTCATGGTCATCTTTGACAACGCGGTAAAATTTTCGGGAGAGAATTCCCAAATACATGTAACGCTCAGATCCGGCGAGGACGGCGAACCGATGACGGTCAGCATCAGGGATGAGGGCATCGGTATCTCCAAGGAAGAGCTTCCTTTCATTTTTGATAAGTTCTACAAGTCAAAGCTCAGGATGAACGCGAAGGGATCCGGTCTCGGACTGGCCATCGCGAAGAATATCGCGCTGAAGCATGACGGCGAGATCAGGGTCGAAAGTGAGCCCGGAAAGGGAACCGAGTTCATCTTTAGTTTTCGTGAAATTTCGGAAGAAGAATATATGTTATCAGAAAGTTAAGAAAAAATCTTGTAAATTTTTAGAAAATATACTTGCTTTTTTCTTTGTTATGGGTTATAATGTATTCACAACAAAACCTCCTGAGGTGTTCGATCATCCTGTATTTTTGAACCTACATCACTTTAAACGGAACTCCAATATCTTTGAGCCTATGTCAGGCCTCCTTAAGCAGTCAGTGGAAGGCAGAAGCTCATTTGAGGGCATCCACCTAGCAATTGCTAGGAGTCAAAAAACAGGAACCGGCACTTTGGGTACACATTTAAAGCTGCATGCAGCAGCGATCGAGCGGCTGGCCCGAAACGGGGGTCAGCCGCTTCTGTGCGCATAGGCGAGTGCCGAGCCAACGTTCATCGAGCGTGTTTCACACGCGAGATGGCCAAGGCAAGTCCCAATTTAATCACACTTTTTTCATTCTTTGTTTCTTTTATATTTCCCCCCGATGTGATATATTGAGTAGTAGTATTTTAATATTTTATCTATTATGGGAGCATTACCATGAAGGACGGATTTGTCAAGGTTGCGGCGGTCACCCCGGTCATAAAGCTCGGCGACTGCATCTATAACGCGGATGAGATCATCAGGCTCATAAAGGAAGCCGAGGAGCGCCGTATCAGGGTCGTATGTTTCCCCGAGCTCTGCCTTACGGGATATACCTGCGGCGATCTGTTTTTGCAGGACGTACTGCTGACGGGTGCAAAGAATGAGCTGGTTCGCATAGCGAAGGCTACGGAAGGCCTCGGCGTATTTGCCGTAGTATCGCTTCCCCTTCAGGTCAATTCAAAGCTCTACATCTGCGCGGCGGCTATTCAGAACGGCAGGATACTCGGAGCAGTTCCGAAGCATTTCCTTCCGGCGTACGGCGAGTATTACGAGTCCAGGCATTTCCAACAGGGAACCTGGGAGGTCAGATATATTGACATCGGAGGGCAGAGAGTGCCTTTCGGAATGAAGCTCCTCTTTGACAATACGGAGATGCCCGAGCTTTCGATCGCGATCGAGATCTGCGAGGACCTCTGGATGCCTCAGCCTCCGAGCGGTTCGCACGTGCTCGCGGGCGCGACGCTGGTGCTGAACCCTTCGGCGAGCGATGAGCTGGCGGGAAAGCGCGCTTACAGGCGCGGCCTGGTAAGCAACCAGAGCGCGAGACTCGTCTGCGGCTATCTGTACGCCGATGCGGGTGAGGGCGAATCAACGACAGACCTCAGCTTTTCCGGACACAACCTGATCGCGGAGAACGGCACGCTCCTTGCGCAGTCCGAGCTCTACTCGAACGGCATGACCGTTTCCGAGATAGACATTAACAAGCTGGTAAACGAGAGACGCAGGATGACCTCCTACGCTTCCGGCGACGAGGGTTATGTGCATATTCCGTTCTCGTTCGGAAAGACGGAGCTTGCCGAACTTACGAGACATTACGCGAAGAATCCGTTCATCCCCGAGGATGAAGGCGAGAGGCTCGCGGCCCTGAGACAGATCATCGCGATACAGGCGCACAGCCTTATGTCGAGGCTCAGATGCATCGGCTGCTCGCATGCGGTGCTCGGACTTTCGGGCGGACTTGACTCGACGCTTGCGCTGCTCGTTACGGTCGAGGCCTTTAAGGGACTCGATCTGGACACCCACGGGATCACGGCTGTTACGATGCCCTGCTTCGGAACCTCAAAGCGTACCTATGCGAATGCGCTGGTACTTGCAGAGGAGCTTGGAGTGGAGCTCATCGAGATAAATATAAAAGACGCGGTGCTAAGGCATTTCGAGGATATCGGACAGGATCCCGAGGTGCATGACGTAACCTTTGAGAACGCGCAGGCCAGAGAGCGTACGCAGATCCTTATGGATCTCGCGAACAAGAACAACGGAATAGTTATCGGAACCGGAGACCTTTCGGAGCTGGCGCTCGGATTTGCAACTTATAACGGCGACCATATGTCGATGTACGGAGTCAATGCTTCCGTACCCAAGACGCTCGTGCGTGAGCTGGTCCGCTATATTGCGGTCAATTCAAAGAGCAAGAGGCTTTGCGATACGCTGCTTGACGTGCTTGACACTCCCGTATCGCCCGAACTGCTCCCGGCGACCGCGGAGGGCGTGACGAGCCAGATCACCGAGGACATCGTCGGACCTTACGAGCTGCACGATTTCTTCCTGTTCTACATGATCCGCTACGGTTTCAGACCGTCGAAGATATTCAGGCTCGCGAATTATGTTTTTGCGGACGATTACGACCGCGCGACGCTGCTGAAATGGATGAAGAGCTTCTACAGAAGGTTCTTTGCGCAGCAGTTCAAACGATCCTGTCTCCCGGACGGCCCGAAGGTCGGGTCTGTGGCACTCTCGCCGCGCGGCGACTGGAGAATGCCCAGTGACATCAAGGCCACCGCATGGATGAAGGAACTGGACGAGCTGTAGGAGGTATAAATGGACGAAAACAATAATAAGCAGGGCGGCGACAATAACGGCCGCAAGCCGCAAAATGTGAGGATTTTCATCATCTGCCTGATCGCCGCGATACTGGCCATGCTCTTTTTCAAGTATCTGACGGAGCAGGTCCAGTCGGCGAAGGTTGAAGAGGTAACCTACGATGAATTCCTGAAGATGCTGGAAAAGGGAGAAGTCGAGAGTGTGGTCATCGAGAACCAGAGGATCGTGATCACGCCCAAGAACCAGACCTCTTTCTACGGACTTTCATATTACACGGGGATCGTGGACGATCCCGAACTGACGCAGAGGCTGTACGATTCGGGCGTTAAGTTCAACGCTCAGGTCATAGACAAGAGCTCGACTATCGTCGACATACTGCTGGTCTATGTGCTTCCGTTCGTGCTGATCTACGTGCTGATGTATTTCTTCCTGCGCATGCTCTCGAAGAGCAGCGGCGGAGTGATGGGCGTCGGCAAATCGAACGCGAAGATCTACGTGGAAAAAGAGACCGGCGTTACGTTTAAGGACGTTGCCGGACAGGACGAGGCGAAGGAATCCATCAGCGAGCTGGTTGATTTCCTGCATAATCCGGGCAAATACCAGAAGATCGGCGCGAAGCTGCCCAAGGGCGCACTGCTCGTCGGACCTCCCGGAACGGGTAAAACACTCCTTGCGAAGGCTGTAGCGGGCGAGGCTCACGTACCGTTCTTCTCGCTTGCAGGTTCGGATTTCGTCGAGATGTTCGTCGGCGTCGGCGCATCGCGAGTAAGAGACCTCTTTAAGCAGGCACAGCAGCAGGCTCCGTGTATCGTGTTCATCGATGAGATCGATGCGATCGGTAAGAGCCGTGACACTCAGTACGGCGGAGGCAACGACGAGCGTGAGCAGACGCTCAACCAGCTGCTTGCCGAGATGGACGGTTTCGATACGAGCAAGGGTATCGTTATCCTTGCGGCTACCAACCGCCCTGAGGTACTCGATAAGGCGCTGCTGCGTCCCGGACGTTTTGACCGCAGGATAATCGTTGACAAGCCCGATCTGAAGGGCAGGGTAGAGGTCCTTAAGGTTCACGCGAAGAATGTGTTCATGGACGATTCGGTCGATCTCGAGGAGATAGGACTCGCGACATCCGGTGCAGTGGGCTCTGATCTGGCCAATATCATAAACGAGGCCGCGATCCTCGCTGTAAAGCAGGGACGCACCTCCGTGTCTCAGGCTGACCTGATGGAATCCGTCGAGGTTGTTATCGCAGGTAAGGAAAAGAAGGACAGGATCTTGGGACCCGAGGAGAAGCGCATCGTTGCTTACCACGAGACCGGACACGCCCTTATCACGGCGCTCGAGAAGCATGCGGAGCCCGTTCAGAAGATCACGATCGTACCGAGGACCATGGGTTCTCTCGGATACGTAATGCAGGTTCCCGAAGAGGAGAAATACCTGATGAGCGAGGCGGAACTCAAGGCCCGTCTTGTCACTCTCTACGGCGGACGTGCGGCGGAGGAGCTGGTATTTGATTCAATCACGACCGGCGCTTCGAACGATATCGAAAAGGCTACGGCCATCGCCAGAGCCATGGTAACGCAGTACGGCATGTCAAAGAAGTTCGGAGCTATCGGGCTCGAGTCGATCGAGAGCAAGTATCTCGACGGCAGGCCCGTTATGAACTGCGGGCAGGAGACCGCAAGTGACATCGACCGTGAGGTCATGGACCTGCTCAGGAGCTGCTACGATAAGGCAAAGGAGCTGCTTGGCGCGAACCGTGATATCCTCGATAAGATCGCGGAATATCTGGCCGAGAACGAGACGATCACGGGCAAGCAGTTCATGGAGCTCTATGACAAGGTGCTCGCGGAGCGCGGCTCAGACGCCGGCGCAGAGGCATCCGAAGAATCAGTATCCGGCGAAGCGACGGCCGTGACGCCGGAAAATATTTAAGACCGCGCAGACTGAAGTTTGAGCGGTCCGAAAGGAAGACATGAGAACCGAAGAGTTTAAAATGGAGAGGCCGGGGCAGGCCGAGATCGGTAAGGAGTACGAGGTCATCGAGAAGAGTACCGAGGCTTTCTATTACTACATCCTGATGCCTGCCATCGCCATGTCCGGCAACTATTCCCTCGGCGAGAGGATCAAGTCGGGGAAGGGCATCGTAAGAGACATACGCGAGGATGCGAGAGGATACTTCGTTTACGTCGAGTTCGATGAATAATAGGATTATCTATGTTTGATCTTGAAGAAGAATTAAAAAAGCTTCCCGACAAACCGGGAGTATATATCATGCATGACGCGTCCGACGCGATAATCTACGTCGGGAAGGCAGTGAGCCTTAAAAACCGCGTCAGGCAGTATTTTCAGAAGCGCGTGCGCTCGCCCAAGATAGAGAGGATGATCTCGCTGATCGACCACTTCGAGTACATCGTGGTCGGCAGTGAGATGGAGGCGCTTGTACTGGAGTGCAATCTCATCAAAGAGAACCGCCCCAAGTACAACACCATGCTCATGGATGACAAGACCTATCCGTTCATCAAGGTCACTGTCAAAGAGGCGTTCCCGCGCGTTTTTCTTACGCGCAAGCATGTAAACGACGGCGCGCGCTACTTCGGGCCTTATACGAATGTCGAGGCCGCCAGGAACACTCTGGAGATGCTGAACGGCCTCTATCATACGCGCAAATGCAGGAAGGCTGTCCCCGACGGAGGCATACCCGGCGAGAGAGCCTGCCTTTATCATCACATGAAGCAGTGCGACGCACCGTGTACGGGCGCGATATCGTCCGAGGAATATAAAAGATCGATCGACAAGATAGTGGAATTCCTCGACGGCAATTCGGGCCCCATCGTAAAAGAGCTCGAGGGCAAAATGAAGGAAGCAGCGGCTGCGATGGAATTTGAGAAGGCCGCGGAATACAGGGACCTGATCAGCGACATAAAGCGCATAAATCAGGTTCAGCGCGTGACCAGCGAGGACGAGGGCAACCGCGACGTTGTCGGCCTTGCGGTAGCGGGCGAGGAGGCCGTGGTGCAGGTATTCTTTATCCGCGGCGGGAAGCTCGTCGGCAAGGAACATTATTACATGAACGATATCGGCAGCGAGACACGCGCCGAGATCATGAACGAGTTCGTAAAACAGTATTATTCGGGTACTCCTTCGATCCCGAAGGAGATCCTCTTGAGCGAGGAGATCCCGGAGGCCGAACTGATCGGCGCATGGCTCTCGGAGCGCGCGGGCTCGAAGATATATATCAGATCGCCGAAACGCGGCGAAAAAGAAGGTCTGATAAAGCTCGCGAACAGCAACGCGTCGGGGATCCTCATCCGTGACGGTGAGAAGCTCGCGGAGGCAAAGAAGCGCACATCGGGCGCTCTTGAGGAGCTTGCGCAGCTGCTTGACATACCGGTGCCCGAGAGGATCGAGGCCTACGATATCTCGCATATCAGCGGCTTTGAGACAGTAGGATCGATGGTCGTATACGAGAACGGCAGGCCCAAGCCCGGAGATTACCGCAAGTTCAGGATCAGGACCGTTACGGGCCCCGATGATTACGCATCTCTTGCTGAGGTACTCACCAGGCGTTTCGAGCACGGCAGGAAGGAACTTGAAGAAGCAAACGCCGGGGAAGGGAAGCTCACGAGCTTTTCAAAGTTCCCCGACATTATCATGATGGACGGCGGAAGAGGCCAGGTAAACGTATGCCTCGAGGTGTTTGAAAAGCTCGGCATCGATATCCGTGTCTGCGGCCTTGTAAAGGACGACAATCACCGTACCAGAGGCATTTATTACAACAATATCGAAGTGCCGATAGATACCGGTTCCGAGGCGTTTAAGCTGATCACGAGGGTACAGGACGAGGTTCACCGCTTCGCGATCGAGTACCACAGGATGCTGCGTTCCAAGGAGCAGGTTCATTCGATCCTCGACGACATCGAGGGCATCGGACCCGTAAGGCGCAGGGCGCTCATGCGGCATTTCGAATCGCTTGAGGCCATCAGGAACGCGGGCGTCGAAGAGCTCGCGGGCTGTGAGAACATGAATATGGCCGCGGCCGAAGCGGTTTACGCATTTTTCAGGAAAAAAGAGGACAATAATGGCACTTAATCTGTATCTGGGCTCGTCCGGAGCGGGCAAGTCCCATGAACTGTATGAAATGATCGCACGGGAAGCTGCGGCCGATCTCGACCGCAACTTCCTGCTTGTTGTGCCCGAACAGTTTACGCTGCAGACGCAGCGCGACATGATCGCGATGAGCCCGACCGGCGGCATCATGAACATCGACGTCCTGAGCTTCCCGCGCATGGCGCACCGTATCTTCGAGGAGCTCGGAGTCAAGACTCCCGTAACGCTCGAAGACACAGGCAAGACCATGATCGTAAAGAAGGTCGCGCTCGACCGCGCGGACAGGCTCGGAGTCTATGCGGGCAAGATCCACAGGAGAGGCTTCATACAGGAGATGAAGTCGCTGATAGCGGAATTTTACCAGTACGGGATAGGCCCGGATGAGCTGGAGAAGATGATCGCGATGTCGGGAGAACGGCCGAGACTGACGGGCAAGCTGAAGGACATTTCCGAGATATTTGAAGGCTTCAGGGAATTCATAAGCGGAAGGTTCATAATGAACGAGGAGCTGCTCGAGCTGTTCATTGAGAACGCTCCGAGATCCGCGGTGCTGAAGAACGCATGTGTCTGCTTCGACGGATTTACCGGATTTACGGTCATGCAGCTGAAATGCATCGAGTGCCTTATGAACATGGGCTGCGAGCTGTATATCACGGTCACGGTCGATCCCGCGGCGGCCGATAAGCTCCCCGAGGAAGAGGACCTGTTCTGCCTCAGCGAAAAGACGATAGAGAAGCTTGTAAACATGGCCGATAGGGCCGGCTGTGAGGTTAAGAAGCATATAACAGCGCCGGAGCGCAATCCGAGATTCGTGAATTCTCCCGCGCTCGCAGCGCTCGAGAAGAACCTGTTCAGACCGGGTGCGGGATCGACTGCGGAATCTGCCGGGATAGAGGTCGTATCCTGCGAGAGCCCCGCTGCGGAGGTAAGGTTCTGCATCAGCGCGATACAGAGGCTTGCCGCGAAGGAGGGCTACCGTTATGGGCAGATAGGCGTGATCGTAGGAGATATGGAGACTTACGGCCGCATTGCCGGAAGGGAGTTCCGTAAATCGGGCGTTCCTTTTTTCATTGACCGCAAGAATAACATACTCGGCACAGCGCCGGTTGAAATGCTGCGCGCGGTGATAGAGATCGCGTCGGGCGATTTCGCGCACGAGAGCGTATTCCGCTTCTTAAAGACCGGCCTGACGGGCATAGACAGGAACGACATAGAGCGGCTGGAGAATTACTGCTCGGCGCGCGCGGTACGCGGCAGGGGCATGTGGCACAAGACCTGGGCCGGCAAGTACAGGAGCAGATACGAGATCGATCTCGACGCGGTAAATGCGACGAGGGAGCAGGTACTGGGCCTGATCGACGATACCGTGTCCGTTCTGTCGGACAAGAAGTCTACGGTTGTAGAAAGAACAAATGCATTAAAGGCGCTCATAGAGCGCTGCGGAGTATACGAAAAGCTTGAGGCCGAAGCGGAAGCGAAGAAAGAAAGCACGGAATACGCGGAGAGGCTCGAAGGCTTAGAGGCCGCGCAGCTTCCCGAAAAGATAGACGAGGTCTTCGAGAGGATATGCCTGCTGCTGGGAGATGACGTGACCGATCCGGCGGAGTTTGCGGATATCCTGGATACGGGCTTTTCCGAGGCAAAGCTCGCACTGATACCCCAGGAGAGCGACAGCGTGGTGATCGGCGATATGGAGAGGACCAGGTTCAATTCGGTCCGCGCTCTGTTCCTGCTCGGCTGCAACGAGGGCATCATCCCCGCTTCGAAGGGCGACGCGGGACTGCTCTCCGACGCGGAACGCAGCATTTTCGCCGAGAATGACATCGAACTCTCGCCCACGAAGCGCGAAAGTGCGTATCTGAATGAATTCTATCTGTATCTGAACCTCACAAAGCCCACCGGGAGGCTTTATCTGTCATACCACAGGATGACTGCGGATAAGAAGCCCGGCAGGCCTTCGTACTTTATAGGGAAGCTGCTGAAGCTCTTTGACGGACTTCAGATCAGGGACCTGTATCCGCAGGACACATTCCTTCTTCCCGGAAGCGACGGCGGATGGCGCGCCGCGGCCGATATCCTGAGGATTGAGGCGGAGGGCAGGACCGATACCGCAGAAGACGACGGCTCCGAAGCGGCGCAGAAACGGGCTGAGGAGAAAGCTGAGAGGAGGAACGCAGCGGAACAGCTCCTTTACGAGCTTTCAAAGAGCGATCCCGGCGCATACACGAGGCTTCTCGACGGAGCATTCAGGATCGCGGTTCCCGAGCGCATCACGCAGGAGAACGCCGCGAAGCTCTACGGGGATACGCTCACGGGCAGCGTAACGATGCTCGAGACTTACGCGCGCTGCGCATTCTCGCATTTTGTCAAATACGGGTTGAGGCTCGAGGAGCAGACCGAATACGAGGTGGGCACGGCAGAACTCGGAAATATCTATCATAAGGCCCTGGAGTGCTACTGCGTGGCCCTGAAGGCGCAGAACATAAGATGGCATGACGTTGAGCCCGGAACGCGCAGTAAGCTTGAAGAAGAGGCGCTTAACGAAGCCTTCGGGGAATACGGCGATATCCTTGAGGACAGCAGCAGGAACGCATATATCAAAAAGCGTGTCGCAAGAGTCCTTAAAAGGACGATCGATACGATAGAGAGCCAGGTAAGGGCCGGAGAGTTTGAACCCGAATTCTTTGAAAAGGGCTTTAAGCATGCGGGCGAATTCATGCAGTTCGAGGGCAGGATCGACCGCATGGACACCTACGAAAAGAACGGCAAGAAATATCTGAGGGTTGTGGATTATAAGTCCGGCAAAAAGGACTTTGAACTTGATAAACTGTTTTACGGACTGCAGATACAGCTCGCAGTCTACATGAGAGAGGGCCTGAAGGAGATCTCGGAAGGCGGACGGGACGCGACCGTGACCGGAATGTATTATTACAACATCGACGATCCGCTGGTCGACTTAAGCGACGGCAGCAGTACCGACGCCGAGAACAAGCTCCGCAATGCTCTCAGGATGAAGGGCCCGTCGCTGGACGGCGCCGAGATGCTGAGATTGCACGATACGGAGCTTGCCGATGATGCCGGTGAATACAGGCAGGAGAGCTACAGCTCGCCCGTCATCAGTGCCGGTACCACAAAGGCCGGCAAGCTTACGGCAGCAACCAAAGTGTTCACGGGAGAACAGTTCGAGAGCATCGGGAACTATACCGTGGAACGCATCAGGGAAAATTCGGCCGAGATCCTTAAAGGAAGGATCGATATCGACCCTTATGAGCTCGGAGGCGCGAACGCCTGCAAATACTGTCCGTACGGCGGTATCTGCGGATTTGACGTGAGCCTTGGAAGCAGGTACAGAAGACTTAAGACATTTACTTCAGAGGATGAGATATGGCAGCGGATAGATGGAGCGAAAAACAGCGGGAAGTAATAGACAGCAGGAAAGAAAACCTGCTTGTTTCGGCTGCCGCGGGTGCGGGAAAGACCTCTGTGCTCGTGGAGAGGATACTGCGCCTTATCACCGATGAGGGACAGGATGTGGACCGGCTCCTGGTCGTTACATTTACAAGGGATGCGGCTTCGAACATGAGGGAGAAGCTCGCGGACGGACTGGAAAAGCTGATCATGGCGGATCCCGACGACCGGAGGCTCAGAAAGCAGCAGATGCTCCTGCACAATGCGTCGATCACGACGATCGACAGCTTCTGCAACAGCGTGGTCAAGGAATTCTTCCATGAAACAGATATCGATCCGGGCTTCAGGATCGGAAGGACGGCGGAACTCGTGCTCATGCGCAACAAGGTGCTCTCCGACCTGATCGAGGAATCGTATGCATCGGGCGACCAGGCTTTCGCGGATATGATCGAGAGCTACACTTCGTCAAAGAGCGACGCGAGCATTGAGGAACTGATCTTAAGGCTCGCTTCGGCGGCTGAGGCGCAGGCCTGGCCCGAAGAATGGCTGGACCGGCTCGAGGATGATTTCGTGGCCGAGAGCGAGGGCAGGAGCGGTATCAGGTACGAGTGGAAGCGTTTCATTTTCGATTATGTGCGCGCTCAGATCACGGATATGCTGCCGCGTCTGGGGCGTGCGCTGGAAATATGCGGAATGGACAATGGCCCGGCGTCATATACCGATGTGATCGCAGCCGAGCTCGCAGCGGCAGAGGCCGTGGCTGAGGCCGCGGATTACGATGCGCTGGCTGACCTGATCTCGGGCATGGACAGCTTCAGGACTCTTCCGAGGGCGTCGGGAATCGACGAGAACTTAAAGAACCGCGTAAAGGACACAAGGGATGCTTACAAAAAGCTGATCGGCGACCTGCGCGCCAGATATTTCTCATGCAGCGAGGCCGAGACAAACAGGGAGCTCGGCGCCGCGGCGGGCCCCGTCATTACGCTCATCCGCATCACGAAGGAATTCATGCGCCGTTTCCTTAGCGTTAAGAAAGAGAAGAATGTGCTCGATTTCAGCGACATTGAGCATTTCACGCTCGAGATCCTGACCGACCGCGACGCAAACGGGGATATAGTCCCGAGCCATGCGGCGACAGAGCTTAAGGACCGTTTTACCGACATTTTCGTCGATGAGTACCAGGACAGCAATTTCATTCAGGAACAGATAATCAACATAATCGCGAAGGATACGGGCTCACGGCCTTATACATTCATGGTGGGCGATGTAAAGCAGAGCATCTACCGCTTCAGAATGGCCAAGCCCGAGCTCTTCATGCGCAGATTTGAGAGATACCGCAAGGAGCAGAAGGACGGAAGGGTTATCTGCCTCGGGCAGAACTACAGAAGCCGCCCGGAGGTCCTTGACAGCACGAATGAGGTCTTCTACGCCTCGATGAGGCGGGAGATCGGCGGAATAGACTATGATGACGAGGCGGCGCTCGTATGCGGGCAGAGACTGCTGGCAGCGGACGGAATGCCGAAGATAGAGGAAAACAGGACCGAGCTGATCGTACTCTCGGACAAAGACGCGGACGAGGAGGACGGAACGGGAGCCGAGGCCCTGAGACATCTGGAGGCAGCAGCTGTCGCGAAGCGCATAAAGGAGCTGATCGCAAGCGGGCTGATCATCAATAAGGGCGAAAAAGACGAGCACGCGGCCGGTTACGGAGACATCGTGATCCTTCTGCGTACGATGAAGTCGTGGGGTGACTGCTACGCGGAGGAACTCGAGGCGGAGGGCATACCCACCTACTACAGCTCGGGCGGCGGATTTCTTGGTACTTACGAGGTCACCGCGATGCTGCAGTATCTGAAGATACTGAACAACCCGAGGCAGGATATCCCGCTCGTGGCGGTACTTAAATCGGAGCTTGCCGGGCTTTCCAGCGACGAGCTGGTCTCAATAAGGAGCTTCGGCGGCACGGAAAGATGCTTCTGGGACTGTGTGGAACTTTATTCTAAGGAAGGTCCCGACGAAAGCCTTCGCGGGAAAATAGACTCATTCCTCGCGATATACAACGATATACGTTCGATGAACCTGAACCGCGATATCCCGCGCGTGATCGAGGCGATCTATGACAGGACCGGCTTTGATCTCTACTGTGCGGCACTCCCCGGAGGCGACAGAAGGGCGCTCAATCTTGAGATGCTCTCGGAATACGCCGCGGAATATGAAGCCGGAAGCTTTTCGGGACTTTACAGCTTTGTAAGATACCTGGAGCAGATCATCGATTCCGAGCAGGATCTGGAAGAGGCCTCGGGCGCAGAAGCGGGCAATTCCGTGCGGATCATGTCGATCCACAGGTCAAAAGGCCTCGAATTCCCGATCGTCTTTGTCGGAGGCATGGGCAAGCAGCTGACCGACCAGGACAGCACGAAGAGTGTAATAATCAGCTCCGATCACGGCATCGGGGCAAAATATACGGATCTTGCGCTGCGCAGGAGAAAGGATACCTACAGGCGGTTCCTGATCCAGAAGATGATGCAGATGGATTTCATGGGCGAGGAACTGAGGCTCCTGTACGTTGCGATGACTCGCGCGAAGCAGAAACTGATCATGGCCGGAGCGTTGAGAAAGAGCTTCTACAAGCCCGAAAAATGGCAGGAGGCCGCAGAATCGACGAATACCGCATATTCGGTGGCGTATATCGAAAAAGCCTCGTGCTTCATGGATTTTGTTTATCCTGCGGCACTCAGATACCCCGAGGATTTTGCGATAGTAAGGCCCGGCGGGAGTGAGTCGGGTGCGTACACAACGGGGACAGACACGGAGGACATGGCCGGCAGTACAGACGGTGTGGTTGCAGCAGGCAGCGCTGACGGAACAGCCGCAGGCATATCTGCTGACGCGGCAGATATCCGCAGCCGCAGGGCGGCCTTCGAAAACCTCAAGGACCCCGGAGACTCCGAGATACGTGAGCTTCTGCGCTTTGTATACCCGAGAGGCAGCGCTCTTCCCGTGAAGCTCTCGGTATCGGATCTGAAGCACGCGAGCATGGAAGAGGCCGGGGAGACGGCGTCGTGGGTCAGCGGGGCGCCTTCGGGCGGAGCCGTCCGCGGAACCGTATATCATCTGGTCATGCAGTTCATTCCCTTTACCCTGAAGGGAGAGGACGAAGTCCGCGCTTTTCTTGATTCGCTTGAAAAAAGTGGTATAATTGACGAGGCGGAAAAGGCGCTCGTAAAGCCTTCGGACATCGCGGCATTCCTTGACACGGAGCTTGCGGCGCGCATGGCGGCATCGGACGCCGGAGGGCATCTGAGACGTGAGCAGCCCTTCGTGCTCGGCAGAAAGGCCTGCGACATCGATCCCGTGCGTTACGCGGGAGCGGAGGACATCATCCCCGTGCAGGGCATTATCGACTGCATGTTCTCGGAAAACGGCCGATATGTGATACTCGATTACAAGACCGACAGAGTCGGACCGGGTGAAGAGGAAGTGCTCGTAAAGCGCTACCGCGAACAGCTGAAGAATTACGCCGAAGCGGTATCGAGGATCATAGGCGAGCCCGTTGAAGAGAGGGTGCTCTACTCGTTCTCACTCGGCAAAACAATAGAAGTTTAAGGAGATCCCGATGGAACAGTATACCGGATTTGCGTCTGTCTACGATCTTTTCATGGACAATGTGCCGTACGACGAATGGACGGCGTATATCGACGTGCTCTTGAAGAAATACGGCATAAAACCGGGCCCCAACACAGAGGTTCCTCTGATATGCGAGCTGGGCTGCGGGACCGGAAATATCACGCGCAGGCTTAAGGCGCGCGGTTATGACATGATCGGCATCGACATTTCATCCGAGATGCTCCAGGAGGCGAAGGAGAAGGAAAGGCAGGGCGATGACGCGATCCTGTACCTTTGCCAGGATATGCGCGAATTTGAGCTCTACGGGACCGTTGCGGCGGTCGTGAGCGTATGCGACAGCCTGAATTACATCACGGAGCCGGAGGACCTGCTGCAGGTGTTTGAACTCGTGAACAATTACCTCGATCCGGGCGGACTGTTCATTTTCGATCTGCATACGCCTTACTATTATTCGAGGGTACTCGGCGATTCCGTGATCTGCGAGAACCGCGACGAGGGAAGCCTGATCTGGGAGAACTACCAGGACCCCGAGAGCAGGATCCACGAATTTGACATAACGGTCTATACAAAGAACGAGTCCGGGACGTACGGGCGGTTCGAGGAGACGCATTACCAGCGCGAATACAGCGCGGCTGAGGTAAAGAGGCTCTTAAAGCAAGCCGGGCTTGAGGTGCTCGACGTATTCGAGGCCTGCACCGAAGAAGCGCCGGCAAGAAACAGCGAGAGAGTTTATTTTGCGGCAAGGACCCGCAAAAAGGAATAAAAGCCGATTCTAAGGAGGAGATGAAAGAATGGGCGATTACATTGTCCGCGCAACAGCGGCAAACGACAACATAAGGATATTTGCGATGACTTCGTCGGAGCTTGTCGAGGAGGCCAGACGCAGGCATAAAACGAGCAATGTCGTGACGGCGGCGCTCGGAAGACTGCTCACGGCGGGAGCGCTGATGGGGAGCATGCTAAAGAACCCCACGGACGTGCTGACACTGCAGATAGAGGGCTCGGGACCGGTACAGGGACTTACGGTCACGTCAGGCATCGGAGAGCAGGAGACGGACGGCAAAGAGCATGACATCGTCTGCGTAAAGGGCTATCCGAAGACGCCGGTGGTGGAGATACCCCTGAAGCCTTCGGGCAAGCTCGATGTGGGCGGCGCGATCGGAAAGGGAATACTCACCGTCATAAAGGACATGGGCCTTAAGGAGCCTTTCTCGGGGCAGACGGAGCTGATCTCGGGCGAGATAGCCGAGGACCTGACTTATTATTTCGTGAATTCGGAACAGGTTCCTTCATCGGTAGCTTTGGGAGTCCTCGTGGAGCCCGGCGGAAGCGTGATCTGCGCGGGCGGCTTTATCATTCAGCTGCTTCCGTTTGCAGAGGAAGAAGTTATAACGAATCTCGATGAAAGGCTCGGGAGCCTGGAACCCGTTACTTCGATGCTTGCAGCGGGCAAGACTCCGGAGCAGATAGTCGAAGAGATATTCGGGGACATGGACTTAAAGATCGTGGATCACATTCCCGCACGATTCTACTGCGACTGCAGCAAAGAACGCGTCCGCAAGGCCGTAATGAGCATAGATGCAGCGGATATTAAGGAAATGATCGCAGAGGACAGGCCGATCGAGGTTAACTGTCATTTTTGCGGGTCAAGCTATACGTTCGGTGTTGATGAGCTCAAAAACATACTTGCGGAAAAAACGGAAAAATGACATTAATTTTTCTTTTTATGAATTCTTATATAAAACTTGACAGATAACAAATTCTAGGGTATAGTTAAAAACAGATTAGAAAGGGATAGGAGATATTACCTATGGCTAAACGAGTACTTGTATGTGATGACGCTGCATTCATGAGAATGATGATTAAGGATATCCTTACCAAGAACGGATATGAAGTAGCGGGAGAAGCAGAGAACGGTGCGATCGCCGTTGCTAAATACGCTGAGACCAAGCCCGACCTGGTTATGCTTGATATCACCATGCCTGAGATGGACGGTATCCAGGCGCTGAAGAAGATCAAGGAATCGGATCCCGGTGCTGTTGCGATCATGTGCTCGGCTATGGGTCAGCAGGCTATGGTTATCGAGTCGATCCAGTCAGGTGCGAAGGACTTTATCGTTAAGCCTTTCCAGGCTGACCGTGTTATCGAAGCTATCAAGAAAGTTATCGGTTGATGATATTGGCCGCAGGTTGCGGTTGATTTATGACCTGCTCATTTATGAGCAGGTCTTTCTTTTCTAAAGGCACCGGCAGGAAGACGCCGGCCCGGTGCGGGATAATTGCTAAACGGAGTCTGTATGGAAGATAATAAAGGAATGCTGGTCAACTATATAACGGACAATTTCAATCCGGCCGCGGCGGTGAAACAGCTCGGAGCCGATATTCGAAGTGCGGTAAATACGATATTCGGTTCGGCAGAGCTTATTTCGCATGAAGCCGTGAGCGACGAGGTGCTCGGGCGCCTCGATGAGATCAGACATTCCGCAACGGTCGTGATGCATACCACAGACGCCGTCTTTTCTCTTTTAAAGATCCTTCACAACGATTACGAGATCGTTGAGGAAGAATACAATTTCGAAGATATCGTTCTTGCCATCCGAAAGGTCCTCGAGCAGGGTGCTTCAAAGAAGAACCTCGAGGCCGTCATTGATATCGATCCCGGTATTCCCTATAAGATGTTCGGCGATTCCGAACTGATCATTTCCATGCTCACGCAGCTCGCGGAGGGCGCCATTTCCGCGACCGAAGAAGGCAATGTTACCTTTGCGGCGAGCGTTGCGAAGGATTCGGACGGAAGGGTCACGCTGCAGTTCGACATGATCGATTCCGGCAGGGGACTGCTCCAGAACAATATTGCCGCAGCGATAATCGAAAAGAACGATAACAATAAGGCTGTGGGCGTAGATTTTGTGGCGATGGGACTCTATACGACAGGCTATCTTGCAGGCAGGATGGGCGGTAAGCTGATGGTAAAGACCAGACCGGGCAAGGGGTGTATGTTCACGCTTACGATAACTCAGGGCAAGGTAGGCGCGGAGACGATCGGAGACAGATATGAGATCGAAGCTTCGGGCAGGGACCGCGAAGTGCCTTTCCTTGCGCGCAACGCGCGTATCCTCGTTGTTGCGAGGAACCTGGGCCGTGCCGGTAAGATCAGGAAGATGCTCAGCGCATACGGAGTTATGGCCGATATCACGGACAGCACGAAAGAATCATGCGGCCTGCTTCAGAAGATCGACTACGATCTGATACTCGCGGACGCGAAGATGACGGACAGAGAGGGCAGGAATTCGGCCGATATGATCCGTGCCGCTGCGAAAGAGGAAGCAAAGAACGGCCGTGACGGAATACATGTGGACGTATTCGGGGACAAGCCCGGATATGCTGACATTGAGACTGTACTGAAGAATAATCTTTCCGAGGAGGATCTGACTTTCTTCTCCGATTACGAATACGAGACGGAGGAGCTGAAAACTCTCGAAAAGATGGGACTGAACGTAAGGTCGGCGCTCGCGAATTTCGGAGGAAGCGCCGAAGAATACATGGACGTTCTGCTGACGACATGCCGGAGCAGCGATACGAAGGCTCTGATGCTCAATCATTATCTCGAGCAGCACGATTACAAGAATTATATCGTAACGATGCACGGAATACTGGGAGTAGCGCAGGTCATCGGAGCGGATTCGCTCGAGGCGCAGGCCAGGGAGCTCGAGACCGCGGCGAAGCAGGGCAACCGCCAGTCGCTCGAAGAGAAGACGCAGACGTTCAGCGACGAATTTGACAGGTTGTTAACTTCCGTCAGAAGTGCTATAATGACGCAGGAAAAGGAGATAAATAAGGGTCTTATCGATAAAGAGGATCTCCTTTTGATAATCTACGAGCTCAAGGAGTATCTGAGCGATTACCGTGTGAACGAGGCCGAGATGCTTTTCTACTCGCTCGCGTCGTTCATGTACAGCAACGAACGTGTAATGGAGCTGATACACCGTGCGGAAGAGCAGATGCTGTCGTACAATTATAACGACCTGAACGCGACGCTCGACGAGATCATCTCGTGTCTGTACGCAGAGCAGTAGGATTGTTCAGGACCCAATAGGACTGGTACGCGAGTAGCGTATACAGCAAGGAATCAGAATCGGCTGAAAGCCGATTCTAAACAGGAGGTATTTATATGGCGACAAAGAAAGCGCCCGCTAAGCCCGCCGATGCAAAGAAGAAGGCGGATGAGAAGAAAAAGAAGAACGCATGGCTGAAGTATTCGGCTGCACAGCTTAAGGCTGTGGATAAGCTCGCGGATGAGTACAAGGAATTCATTTCCAAGTGCAAGACCGAGAGAGAGTGCGTAACCGAGATCGTAAAACAGGCAAAGGCACTCGGATATAAGGACCTGGATACGGTCAAAAAAGTTAAATCAGGAGATAAGTTATACTCCGTAAATATGGGTAAGGCGATCGCACTTTTCGTGGTCGGAACCGAGCCTCTCGAGAAGGGTATGAAGATCCTCGGAGCACATATCGACTCCCCCAGGATCGACATCAAGCAGAACCCTGTTTATGAAGATAAGGACCTCTGCCTGCTCGATACACACTACTATGGTGGTATCAAGAAATACCAGTGGGTTACCATTCCTCTTGCCATCCACGGCGTTGTATGCAGGAAGGACGGCACCACACTGAACATTGTGATCGGCGAGGATGATAAGGATCCCGTTATCGGCATTTCCGATCTGCTGATCCACCTCTCGCAGGACCAGATGAAGAAGGACGCCTCGAAGGTCATCGAGGGCGAGGACCTGAACATTCTCGTAGGAAGCATTCCGCTGAAGGATGCCGAGAAGGACTCTGTTAAGGCAAATGTACTTAAGCTGATCAAAGAAAAGTACGGTTTCGAAGAGGAAGATTTTCTCTCGGCCGAGCTCGAAGTAGTTCCCGCGGGACGCGCAAGAGATTTCGGCCTTGACCGCAGCATGGTATACGGTTACGGACAGGACGACAGGATCTGTGCATTTACTTCGGCGAAGGCTCTGTTTAATACTACATCTGTAGACAGAACAGCGGTATGCATCCTCGTTGACAAGGAAGAGATCGGAAGCGTAGGAGCGACCGGTATGACATCCGTATTCTTCGAGAACGCGGTTGCCGAGCTGATGGATAAGAAGGGCGAGTACAGCGAGCTGAAGGTTCGCAGGGCCCTTGCCAATTCACACATGCTCTCATCCGATGTAAGCGCAGCGTTCGATCCCAATTTCCCTTCGGTCATGGAGCCCAAGAATGCCGCTTATCTCGGCTGCGGAATGTCATTTAACAAGTTCACCGGTTCACGCGGCAAGTCGGGTTCGAACGATGCGAATCCCGAGTTCATCGCAAAGATCCGTGCGATCCTCGACAAGAACAATGTATCGTACCAGTTCTGCGAGCTCGGTAAGGTAGACCAGGGCGGCGGAGGAACGATCGCTTACATCATGGCTAAATACAACATGCAGGTTATTGACAGCGGCGTTGCATTGCACAACATGCACGCTCCTTGGGAATTGTCCAGCAAGGCCGACATCTACGAAGCTGAACTCGGATACGAAGTATTCTTAAGAGAAATCTGATACAGGATTAAGGAGGGGGGCCGTAAGACGGCTCCCCTTTAGTATGAGTATTGCTGATGGAAAACAAACATAAGAAAGTATTATATAAATCATTAGCGATACTAATGCTAATGATAACGCCGCTTCTGACATGCTCGTGCACATTAAAAAGCGGAGCACGAAAAAGCGCGGGAACAGCTGATGATACGGGCTTTTCGACGGTCCGTGAGAGCGGGTATCTGTCCGCGTCTTTCTTCGCTTTCGATACATATATGACGATCACCGTCTACGAAGACAAAGACGGGCCGGTAGATGAGAGCGGCATGCGAAGACTTGCCGAAGAGGCGCAGAGGCTCGAGAAGATATTCAGCACGACGGATCCGGAGTCAGAGGTATACCGATTCAACCTGAGGAGCAGCGACCGTATGGAGTTCTCTGCGGAAGTATTGCAGCTGTTCGGGCGGACGAAGGATATATTTGAACGTACCGGCGGAGCGCTCGATGCGACCGCCTACCCGCTGGTCAGGGCCTGGGGCTTTACCACGGGAGAGCACAGGATCCCTTCGGAAGCGGAACTTTCTGAACTGCTCGCGAAAGTAGGCATGGAAAAGGTCAGCGCATCGGAGAACGAACTGATCGCGGAAAAAGGAACGGAGCTTGATTTCGGGGCGACTGCCAAAGGGTATCTCTCCGACGTGCTCACCGGAATGCTGAAAAACATGGGAGCGGAGCATGCGATGCTCGACCTCGGGGGCAATATAGAGGTCATCGGGACCAAAGCGGACGGCAGTAAATGGAAGATAGGCATAAAGGATCCGAAGAACGAAGCCGGGATCATTGGATATGTATCCGTCAGTGATGCGGCGGTTGTGACATCCGGCGGATACGAGAGGTATTTTACGGACGATGCGGGCAATGTGTACTGGCACATACTCGATCCGTCCACGGGAAGTCCGGCGCACTCGGGAGTGATATCCGCCACGATAGTTGGCGAAGACGCGACGCTCTGCGACGCGCTCTCGACAGCCTTCTTCGTAATGGGAGCCGAAGGAGCCGCAGACTATTATGAGACTTACGGCGGCATAGAGTATATACTGGTCATGGAGGACGGCAGCCGTATCGTCTCGGAGGGACTGAAAGAGGTATTTACGGCGACTGATACGTCAGCTGTAGAATAAATGTCGGAAAAAATAAAGCAAAGAAGAAATATTTATTAAATCAGGATATAACATAATACCAAAGATGGACTTCCGGAAACAGCCGCCGGACGACCCTGAGGGATGACTGAAAGTGACCGATTCTGTTAAATCAGGATTTAATATTATAATATATGAAAAATGTTGCATATTTTTTGGAACCGGGTGGGGAACTTACTCGTCTAATGTGTGAAAGGGAGCTATGAACGAAGAAAGAAACAGGAATGACTATTCCATCGAACAGCTGATGCGCGAGCATGGCAATGCCGTCCTGCGGACCGCATACGCATATGTGAACGACAGGGATGCGGCGGAAGATCTCTTTCAGGAGGTCTTTATAAAGGCCTATTATAATATGGATAAATTCCGGGGAGACTGTTCGATTAAGAGCTGGCTGATCAGGATAACGATCAACGTCTGTAAGGACTATCTGAAGAGCGCTTACCAGCAGAAGGTCGTTCCGATGATGGAATTTGAGGAAGACGCCATTGTTTCGGACAACGATTTCGAGGAGATCGAGAACGCGGACCGGAACAAAACGATAAGGCAGGCGGTCGAGTCTCTGCCGGAGGCTTACCGCGAGGTAGTAATGAGTGTTTACTTTAATGAAATGAGCGTGGCCGAGACGGCGGAGGCTTTGGGAATAGCCGAAGGAACGGTAAAGAGCAGGCTGTCGAGGGCACGTGATGTACTAAAAAATAAACTGGAAGGGAGGATCTGACCATGAACGAAGATATCAGGAAAAATATTGTTGACGAAAGCGGCAAAAACTCCGACAATATAGTTGATATCGAGGCTTTTGCCGGCAGTTACGAAGCTGACGCAGAGTTTGAAAACTTAATAAAGAACGGCCTTAATGAGTCTTGGGACGATCTGGGACTTTCGGTAAGCGACGATCTGATCGCACGCACCATGGACGCGATAAAGAATGCGGATGAGAGTGCAAAGGCGTTCCCCGTAGCTGAGGCGCCGGTTAGGACAGCCCGTGAAAGCACCGAGACCGCTGCGGCACCTGTAAAGAACAGGAGCGCAAAGTACCGCAGATTCGCGAGGATCGCGGCGGGCATCGCGGCAGCAGCTCTTATAGGTATATTCGGTATAGGAGTCTTAAAAAGCGGATTGTTCTTCTCGAAGAAGTCCGCGGACAGCGCGAGCTATGATACAAATTCGAACTCAGCTCCGATGAGCATGGCTGCAAGTGACAACAGCGTTTCGGACAGCAAAAAGTCCGAGAGCAGGAAATCCGATGCGGGCGAGACCGCTGCGGACAGCATTCTGGACATGATCGGTGCGAATAACGCGGCTGAGGATGGTTATTTTGATGAATCGCAGATCACTGCATCGACCGGTTCCTGGAATGTGGATAAAGAGGCAGACGGCGACTCACGGACGGAGAGCCCTGAGCCCATGGCCACCGCAGCGCCCGATTTTTCCCTGGACAGCGGTTCGTTAAAGGCCATGGAACCCCAGACATCAACCGATCTTGTCGAAGATATTGTTGAAACAGATGAAAGTGACGAGAGCGACGGAACGGCATTTCCCGATATCAATGCAGTTCTTCTTGACATGGACGAAGAAGAGCAGGCAGTTATATTAAAAGAATATATCGAGAGTGTCAGGGGAGAGCTCCTGGACACTGCGGTTGAAACGTCTTATCCCGAGGATACGGACGCGATCCTTTTCAGTGCGGTATGGTCTGATGAGGACACGGATTCCGCAGGACTGTTTACGAGATGCGATATCTACGGCGACCGTGTTGTTTATTCACACGGTTCGGTCCTGGACCATATCGCGCCCGACTTTACGGTCGAGGAATATTCGCTGGAGGACGGAGAGACCGTAGCCGCCGAACTTCTGCGGCTGTCCGGAGGAGCCACGGAGTAGGACTGAAGAGCCGGTCACAGACAAATAATAAGGCACAGGAGATCCTGGTCGCCCGACACTCGGAACGGAGAACATATGTCGGAAACGATCAGGATCACTTATTTATCGGACAAAATAGACAAGCTTCGCTACATCGACGGGAAATCCGACTGGATCGACCTGCGTGCGGCGGAGCATGTTGTGCTTAAAAAGGGAGATTTTAAGCTGATAAGCTTAGGCGTCAGCATGAGGCTCCCGGACGGCTACGAGGCCGTTGTGGTGCCGCGCAGCTCCACCTATAAGAACTTCGGAATAATACAGGCCAACAGCTGCGGGGTCATAGACGAGAGCTACGGGAAATACAGCTGCGAGGATGTGTGGTGCATGCCGGTCATAGCAATGCGTGACACCGAGATCAATATAAACGACAGGATATGCCAGTTCAGGATACAGAAGCACCAGCCCGAGATAATCTTCGAGGAGGCCAATCCTGAGGAGATGAAGGGCGAGGCCAGAGGAGGATTCGGCATAACCGGAAAGCAGTAAGGACGGATGCGGATCCGGCGCAGGCGGAAAACAGTAATACAGGATATGGATAAACGGAGCAGATTATGGAATCATTGCGTGAATTGTACAAAATAGGGCACGGCCCTTCGAGCTCGCATACGATGGGACCTTCAAAGGCATCGAAGCTTTTTCTTAAGGAATTCCCCGACGCGGACGAATACAAGGTCTATCTCTACGGGTCCCTGGCCAAAACGGGCAAGGGGCATATGACCGATGTCATCATCAAGCAGGAGTTTGCGGGCCATGACATCGAGGTCATCTTCGACCCGTTAAAGCGCGGACTGCCGCACGCGAACACGATGGAGATGTTCGCGTTCAAGGAGAACGAGCAGATAGGCTACTGGCGCGTTTACAGCATCGGCGGAGGAGATATCACCGTCGAGGGAAAAGGCGGGATCAAACCTCCGGAGATCTATAAGCTCAACACGTTCGCCGAGATAAAGAAATACTGCTACGACAAGGATATAAGGCTCTGGCAGTACGTTCAGGAGGTCGAGGGACGCGAGATCTGGGACTACCTCGAGGAGGTATGGACCACGATGCGCCACGCGATCACAGAGGGCCTGAGGGCCGAAGGAGTGCTGCCCGGCGGTCTCGGACTGCAGCGCAAGGCAAAGACCCTGTACGGACGCAACCACATGGATGAGTCATCGGCGACCAGGGAGAACAGAGTGGTCTGTTCCTACGCATTTGCGGTGAGTGAGCAGAACGCGAGCCTCGGCGAGATCGTAACGGCTCCCACATGCGGTTCCTGCGGCATAGTTCCCGCGGTGCTCCGCTTTATCCAGGAACGTAAGGATTTCTCGGACAGGGAGATACTGCACGCGCTGGCTACGGGAGGCTTAGTAGGGAACCTTATCAAGCACAACGCTTCGATAAGCGGCGCGGAGTGCGGCTGCCAGGCGGAGGTAGGCTCTGCGTGCTCGATGGCCGCTGCGGCCGCGGCGGAGGCATACGGCATGGATATGGACCAGATAGAGTATGCCGCTGAGATAGCGATGGAGCATCATCTGGGACTTACCTGCGACCCTATCGCGGGTCTCGTACAGATCCCCTGCATAGAAAGAAACGCGGTTGCGGCGATGCGCGCGATCGATGCAGTACGACTCGCGAATTTCCTCAGCGATTCGCGTAAAATATCGCTCGACATGGTAATTAAGACCATGTATAATACAGGGCGTGATATGGGAAAGAACTATCGCGAAACGTCGGAAGGCGGCCTTGCTGTGACTTACACCGATGAGCACTCAATGGACGACGCCGCGGGCGAAGCAGCGGAAAACAATGTAAGAAAAGGAGACGAGTAAAGATGATCAGATTAGGAATACTCGGCTACGGCAACTTAGGACGCGGTATCGAGTGTGCGGTAAAGCACAACGCGGATATGGAGCTGAAAGCCGTTTTCACCAGGAGAGATCCGGCAGCCGTACAGATCAGGACCGAGGGCGCACGCGTGTACAGCGCGAACGACCTTGCGGCACATAAGGACGAGATCGACGTTCTCATCCTCTGCGGCGGCAGCGCGACGGACCTGCCCGAGCAGACACCCGCGGCTGTTAAGCTCTTTAATGTAGTCGACAGCTTCGACACACACGCACGTATTCCCGAGCATTTTGAAAATGTCGACAAGGCGGCGAAGGAAAGCGGCCACATCGGCATCATTTCCTGCGGATGGGATCCCGGCATGTTCTCGCTCGCGCGTCTCTACGGCAACGTTATCCTGCCCGAGGGCAAGGACTACACCTTCTGGGGCAAGGGCGTGAGCCAGGGCCATTCCGACGCGATCAGACGCATTAAGGGCGTAGTTGACGCAAGGCAGTACACCATCCCCGTTCCCGCAGCCCTCGAGGCCGTAAGGAGCGGTGAGTGCCCCGAGCTGACCACCAGACAGAAGCATACGAGAGAGTGCTTTGTGGTAGCCGAGGAGGGTGCGGATCTCGCAAGGATCGAGAACGAGATCAAGACCATGCCCAACTATTTCTCGGATTACGATACAACAGTGCATTTCATAAGCATGGAAGAGCTTAAGCGCGATCATGCGGGCCTGCCTCACGGCGGCTTCGTTATCCGCAGCGGCGTTTCGGGCTGGAACAATGAGAACAGGCACACGATCGAGTACAGCTTAAAGCTCGATTCGAACCCCGAGTTCACCACACAGGTGCTCGTAGCGTTCGCAAGAGCGGCTTACCGCCTCAACAAAGACGGTGTCTGCGGCTGCAAGACTGTGCTTGACATCCCTCCGATCATGCTGAGCGCCATGGATCCCGCGGAGATCAGGGCACATCTCGTCTGAGACGGACATTTGTCGGGCAGAGGCATACAAACCCGCATAATATGCGGATAAATGCGAAAATGTCCTTGACAGGCAGACAAAAAGTGCTAGAATAATGCCAACACGATGACGGGAAGAGTAGTATGACACGAGTCCTCAGAGAGGTCCGCATTTGGTGCGAGCGGGCCGGCGA
>CAMZAI010000006.1 GCA_947304065.1 uncultured Clostridia bacterium
ATTTCGCAGTGTCGTATACCGTGCCTCAGAACTGGCGCCTGTTCAACATGCTCGACCTCGCGTTCCTGTACATGAACGGCTATGACATCGACGAGGATATCATGCGCGACCATGCGCAGACGATACTCAATTATTACGCGGGCGACGGCTGGTACAGGGACGGACAGTGCTTCGATTATTACTCGTGCTGGGCATTTAATATGTACACCGCGATCTGGAACAACTGGTACGGCTATGAAAAAGAGCCTTACATCGCGGCCCGCTACGAAGAAAACTCCAACAGGCTGATGGAGAATTATCCAACGTTCTTTGACCGCGACGGCTTTACGAACATGTGGGGCAGGAGCTGCATCTACCGCAACGCTTCCACGAGCGCGTTCGACGGAAATATGATGATGCGTGAGTCAAAAGCCGATCCCGGATTTACCAGAAGGATCTGCTCGGGGTCGCTCATGCAGTTCCTTGCGCGCGAGGATTTCCTGATAAACGGCGTGCCCGCGCTCGGCTTCTACGGACCGTTCTCTCCGCTGGTACAGGGCTATTCCTGCGCCGAATCGCCGCTCTGGCTCGGAAAGGCGTTCATGTGCCTCTGCCTGCCCGCCGACCATCCTTTCTGGACGAGCACAGAGAACGAGGGCTTCTGGGTACAGCTGGCACCGCAGCAGACGCAGGAAACGGTTCTGGACGGACCGGCGCTCTGCACGGCAAACCATGCGGCAACGGGCATCACCGAGCTGCGCACCGGAAAAATAGTCAAGGCGCCCGATGATATTCACGGTATGGAGAATTATTCCAAGCTCGTTTTCAACACCAAATTCCCGTGGGAGGCACAGCCTGCCGAAAGCGTACGCTCGCAGGAATACGTGCTCAGCTACGGGCGCGGAGACATCCGGCCCGCGAATGTCACATTCTGGCACGGATATAAGGATAAGGTGCTCTACCGCAGACAGTTCTTTGATTATGACCTGAAGACCGAGACTCACTGGAAGACGGCCCTGAACCTGGCTGATTTCGCGATGCCCTGCGGGATAATGCGCGTTGACAGGATAAGGCTGTACCGCTATCCTTCGCGCATCTCGCTCGGAGCCTTCGGATTCCCCGACAACGGCACCGAGATAAAGCATCTCGAGCGCGACGGATATAAGGCCGTGATACTCAAAGGAACCGACAGCACAGGTAAAGCAAAACAGCTCGCGTTTACCGTGATGGACGGCTGGGACGGCATAGGACTCGCGCACAGCGTGGGAACCAATCCCGACAGCAGGGAATCTTACGTGCCCTACGCATTTACCGACAGAAAGAAGCAATACGGCTGCGAACAGTCGATCCTGATATCGCAGGTGCTCACAAAAGAGAGCGAAGAGGACTTTACCGAGGATGAGATATTCCCGGTAAAGGAAGTTATATATACCGATCCCCAGAAACGGGGAGGCTACGGCCCTGTAAAGATCGTCCTGAAAAACGGCGACGAAAGAACCGTGGACTTCTGCGGCATTGAAGGCCGGCTGGAGCTGTGATCATAAGGTGTCTGTCACCGCGTTTTCGCGGTGACAGGCACCTTTTTGTAGGTGACAGGCACCATGGTTGGCACCATGTTTTATGTAAAACTTACAGAAATTGATATGGAAAATATCGATAAACAAGAGCTCGTAAAAAACGATTTTAAAACTCGCAAATCCGCATAAACAGGGCATTTGCGAGTTTTTTACAAAAACGGGAAAACAAGACGTTTTTTAGGTGAATCTTTACAAAACAGGTTGTTACCACGTTAATTGAATAAAGTCTTTGTGCATGTTGCACAGATTATGCAGATTTTAACGCGCGAAACTATATATATTTATTATAAAAACGTTTTTATCGGGTTGCAAAGGGCCTTGCCGCGTGCTAGTATTTGGGCATGCAAGGAAGAAAACGTTTTTCTTCCGGATCCGGTTAGTGGATCACATTTATCTTTACAGGAGGATTTTTATGAAATCAGTTAAGAGAGGGTTAGGACTGCTTCTCGTAGTTGCTATGCTCGTCGGCGCTCTTGCGGGATGTACAAAGAATACCGATCCCGGCACACAGCAGCCCGCTGCAAACAACACAGGCAGCACCAACACGGATTCGAAACAGGGCAGCAGCTCCGATTCGAACAACAGCACCGGCGATCAGGGCACAGATACAACACCCGTTGACGCGGTTCCCGTTTATGAGACACTTGATAAGGACGTAGCAGGCGATATCTCGATCATGGTTTGGTCGGGTGACAGCGTGTACTACGAGGATCTCGGTCACAAGGACATCGCGGTTGAGGATCTTACATCACAGAACGTTGCGGCTGTATATGCTATGGCTAAGGCATTCAACAACAAGTATCCCAACGTTAAGATCAACCTCTGGGCCAAGACAGACGACCCCAACGCAAATGATACTTCATGGTATCAGGAGATGGAAAACTTCAAGGCTGAGCACGGCAAGTATCCCGATGTTTACGCATCGACCGACCTTGTCGGTGACGTTTCGAAGGGCCTTGTAGCAGACCTTTCCGTATTTGCTGACGATCCCGTTTACCAGAGCTTCAACAAGTCCATCATGGACATCATGAACTACTACGGATTCCAGGCAGGACTTCCCCAGTTCATGCAGCCTTGGGCTATCTGGGTAAACAAGGACCTTGCAGAGCAGAACAACATCGACGTTCCCGAGCCTACATGGAACATCGACGAGTACACCGAGTTCATCACTTCCGCAGACGGACAGACCTTCTGGGGTGAAGTTGAGCTTCCTATCAAGAACATCGACACCGGCTGTGATACACTTATCAAGTCGATGGCTAACTACAGCGGCACAGGCGACAGAGTTGATCTTACCTCCGAGCAGGTTGACAAGCTCTTAAGCTACATCCCTACATGGTCCAAGTACACCATCTGGCAGCAGTACGGTCTTGGCAATGTTCCCCAGGAAGTTATGGATGACGGCTGGTGGTGGGGCTACCGCTTCTTCTGCCGCAACTACGTTCTTACCTCACAGGGCGATCCCTGGATGATGGGCGCTGCAGCAGCTCCCGGAGCTGAGGTTAACGTTGTTGAGTCTTCCGACTGGGATATCTATCCCCGTCCTTCCACAGATTATGTAGGAAACAACGTTGGTATCGTTATCGATCCCATGGCTATCCACAACTACGCAATGGATGACGGCAACCCTGAGTGGAGCGACGCTGAGATGGCTCAGTTCAAGCTTGCTTACACCTTCGGTTCATTCTGGTGCGGTTCTACCGAGTCCTTCCAGGCAAGAGCAGATCAGATGTTCAACGACAACGGAACATTAAAGAGCTGCCTTAACGACTCCTTCCCGCTTGTTACAGGCGCTGAGTTCGACAAGCAGATGGATATCTGGTACTCTGTAGGCATCCATCAGCGTTACGGCGATGCAAAGCTTATGCCCGGTTTCCAGTATGTTCTTAAGCTCTGGCAGGAAGGCCAGCTCTGGGACGTATCGGATAAGTGCTATCCTTACTTCGTAACCGAAGACGGCGCACAGAAGGCCTGCCTCTATGAGTGGCTCAACTGCTATTCGGCAGATGTTGCCGGTGTTGACGTTACCGAGGCTAACTGGCTCGACAACGTAAAGGCTCGTCTGGCAGACTGGAACGAAGTTATCAACGCAAGATTTGTTCAGGCAGATGAAGGTTTAAGAAGCGGTCTTACAAAGTACTACGGATTTACCGATGCCGATTTTAAGTAATTAAAAGATTTTTTGGAAAAACATATAGGGACTGTGTTTATGCAGTCCCTATGTTTTCCTTGATAAGAAAAACGTTTCGACAGGAAATAGGTGGCGTGATGAAAAAACGTATCATTGCAGCAGTAATCATTTGTGCGATCGTGATCGCGGGCGGTGTGTTGCTCTTTACGAGGAACAATGCCGAATATGTTGAGAAGCCGGACGAGACCCAGGTAGCGTCCGCTATTGCCCTGCTTACGAACGCGCTCGGCGAGGATGCCATGTACTGTGACTGGATCGACGGTCTCGGCACGGACCCCGCCTCACTCTACGGCAGCGGAACTGCGGTATCCGCGCCTGCCAAAACTGCGTCTGCGGCTGAAAACGTTTCGAACGCGCCCGAAGGATTTGTTTCGATCGATTACAACGAGAGCGTTACCTATCATGTAAATGTAGCCGAGACCGGCCTCTACGCGATGAAGCTCATGTATGTTCCCACGGGCAGCACGATGTCGGATTTCGCGGTGAGCATGAGCATAAACGGCAGCGTTCCCTACCATGAAATGAAGATCATCGCGCTGCCCCAGATGTGGAGCGATGAAACAAAGGATTATCTTACCGACAGCTACGGCGACCAGATGGCTCCCAAGCAGGTAAGAGACGATGAGATCAGGGAAAGATACCTCTACAGCAGCACCTATATCTCGGATGAGCCTCTGATGTTCATGCTGAACGCGGGCGACAACGAGATAGAGCTTACCAATATCGCGGCGAACGGACTGGGACTCGGTACACTTACCGCCCTTCGTCCCGCTGACGAGCCGGTCGGTTACGGGACCTATATCGCGGGATTCTCCGGAAAGGCCCGTCCCACCGAAATGATCACGGTCAACGCGATCGACTATACGAAAAAGAATTCCACACAGGCCATTTACATGACCGAGGCGGATCCGGCAGCCTTACCGTACGACGTTCACTATAAAAAGCTGAACACGGTCAAATTCACCGAAGCCGGAACGGAGCTCTACTACGAGCTCGATGTAAAGGAAGAGGGCCTCTACTCGCTCAGCTTCCATTACACCAACGAAAAAGAAGAATACGACGCTTTTGAAAGCATATATATAGACGGAGAGATCCCCTTCGCAGAGCTGAAAAGCTACGCGTTCGCCCCTACCGGAACCACGTGGACGAACGCGACCCTCTCCGATAAGGACGGCAATCCGTACCTCATCTACCTGAGCGCGGGAAAGCACGAGCTCTGCCTCAAGGAAGAGCAGGAGAATGTGTACCGCGCGTGGAGATACGCGAGACTCATCTCCGGACATGTAGCGCAGTTCTCGCTCGAGATCGGCAGGATCATTGGCGCCGACAAGGATAAATACAGAACCTGGCGCATGACCAAGTACATCCCCGAGATCCCGGATTATCTGGACGCCTACACGACACTGATCGACTACATCCGGTATCTCTCACAGGACAACGCGACATTCGGCATCAACAGCGCGCTGCTCTCGGATATGGACAAGGCCATGATATTCATCAGGCAGATGCGCAAATATCCCGACGAGATAGCGCTCTATACGCAGAAGCTTACGGGCAGGGACAATTCGGTACTCGTTTCGATGAGTAATTTCACTTCCGAGATCCTTAACTGCAAGTTCACACTCGACATGATCTACGCGGGCGCCGAGGGGGCAGAGCTTCCGAAAGCCTCGGCAGGATTCGGGACGAAGCTCGGCAACGGCATAAAGAAGCTGCTCCTGAGCTTTACCGACAACAAATACAGCACCGACGTAAACGACGACGAAGCCGTGACCGTATGGGTAAACAGAGCGGTAACGCATGTCGATCTGCTCCAGAAGATGATCGATACGGACTTCACCGTGAATACGGGCATCAAGGTCAAAGTCAGCATCATGCCGGACGCCAACAAGCTCACGCTTTCCTCGGCGGCCGATGAGACACCCGATGTAGCTCTCGGACTTTCGTCGCATATGCCTTTCGACCTGGCCTGCCGTGACGCGCTTTACGATCTGACGCAGTTTGAGGATTTCTGGCAGGTGGCCGACAGATTCGTGCCCGGCGCGTTCGTGCCTTACGTATTCAACGAGGGCGTGTACGCGATACCCGAGACGCTGAATTTCTACTCACTGGTTTACAGGACGGACATATACAAGAACCTCGGACTTACTCCTCCCGATACCTGGCAGGAAGTCGTTGACCAGCTCCCCGAGCTGCAGCGCTACGGCATGAACTTCTACCACAATATTTCCGCAGGAGTCGGATACAAATGGTTCTATCAGACAGTGCCGCTCATCTACCAGAACAACGGCAGTCTGTATACGGAAGACGGACTGACCACCGCTATCGACAGACCCGAGGCGGTTGCGGGCGTACAGGCGCTCGGAAATCTTTTCCTTGCTTACTCGCTCGACAAACAGGTCAACTCGTTCTTCAACTCGTTCAGATATTCGATCCTGCCTGTCGGCATCATCGATTCGAATGAGTACATCCTCTTAAAGAACGGCGCTCCCGAGCTCGAAGGACAGTGGGCCCTGGCAGCTTATCCCGGTACCGAACAGGCCGACGGCTCTATCAGCCGCTGGTATGTCGCAAACGGTACGGGCGGCATCGTGTTTAAGGATACGAAGCATGCCGATGAGGCGTGGGAGTTCCTTAAATGGTGGACAAGAACAGATACACAGATCAACTACACGTTTACGCTCCGTTCGACCTACGGAAAGGAATTCTTCTGGCTCTCCTCCAATGTTGAGGCCTTAAGGGAAGCTCCTATCGACCAGGCCGACAAGGACGTTATCATGGATTCGATCACATGGCTTCGCGATGTTCCCAGATCGATGGGACAGTACCTCGTAGAGCGTTCTCTTTCGGACATCTGGAACAAGATGATCAGCGAAGGAACCTCGGCACAGGTAGCGATCGACGAGCAGACCATTCCGATCAACCGTGAGATCAAAAAGAAGATGCAGGAGCTCGGATTTATGGACGAGAACGGAAAACTGCTGCAGTCTTATGTGATACGCGATGTTGACTGGATCGAAGAACAGATAAAGAATGCACGCGGACAGTAAGCGGAATGCTTACTTAAGACTGCAAACGAGAGGTTTACTATGAGCATGCTTTTTTCAAAGGACGACAGGTATAAAAGAAACGTGCGCGAAAAGCGCGAAGGCCGGCAGGCGGCGCTGCTCCTGCTGCCGTACGCGCTGCTTTTTACGCTGTTCATACTGGTTCCGGTAACCATCGCGATAGGACTCAGCTTTACCTATTTCGATGTTATCAACAAGCCTACGTTTACCGGCCTGATGAACTACATCTACCTGTTCACGCAGGATACGGTCTTCATGAAGAAGGTACTTCCGAACACCTTCCTCTACGCGCTGATCGTCGGACCCGGCGGATACGCGATTTCTTTCCTGCTGGCCTGGATGCTCTCGCAGATACAGGCGATACCGAGAACGATCATCTCGCTGGCGATATACACGCCTTCAATGGTAGGACAGGTATTCATCGGAGTCGTATGGAAGAGTATCTTCTCGGGCGATCAGAGAGGTATCGTAAACAACATCCTCTTAGAGCTCAACATCATCGATACGCCGATACAGTTCCTGCTGACAAAGGACTACTTCATGCAGATCATGATCCTGATCTCGCTCTGGTCGGCGATGGGTATCGGATTCCTCGCGATGATATCGGGTATCTTAAACATCAACGAGGAGCTATACGAAGCGGCGTATGTGGACGGTATGAAGAACCGCTTCCAGGAGATCATCTACATCACGATCCCCTCGATGAAGCCCCAGATGCTCTTCGGCGCGGTAATGGCCATCGTTAACGCCTTCAACATGGGCTGGATCGGAGTAACGCTCTCGGGCGCGAACCCGACGCCGGAATACGCCGGTCAGCTGATAACGAACCACATCGACGATTACGGCTTCATCAGATACGAGATGGGCTACGCGGCGGCCGTTTCGGTAATGCTGCTGATAATTGTTTACCTGTTCAATATCGTGGCTCACAAGTTCTTCGGCTCGAAGGACGAGTGATCAAAGACAACTGCCAAAAACCAAACTGCGGGCGGTCTGCCCGGAAAAGGAAAATGACATGAAAAAAAGGCGCAGAAGATCGAAATTCATGGGAGCCAAGATCAACCCCAAATACTTCTCGGCGAGTCAGATCAAGTTCTATCTGATACTGATACCGCTGGCGGTATTTATGATCATCCCCGTTATCTACGTTATAAACCAGGCGTTTAAGCCCTTGGGAGAGCTGTTCGCGTTCCCTCCGACCATATTCGTTAAGAATCCCACGGTCAAGAACTTCAAGGATCTGTTCGAGCTCTCCGGCACGACGGGCATCCCGATGTCGAGATACATCTTAAACTCCGCGATCGTGACGCTGATCACGATCCTGCTCAACCTGTTCATCACGGTGCTTGCGGCATATGTGTTCTCGAAAAAGAAGTTCCGCTCGAAGAAGGTGCTGTTTGAGATCAACCAGCTCGCGCTGATGTTCGTTCCCACGGCCGTTGCGGTTCCGAGATTCCTCGTTATCGTAAAAGCCGGAATGATCGATACCTGGTGGGCACATGTGCTGCCTCTGGCGGCGATGCCGGTCGGACTGTTCCTGGTAAAGCAGTTCACCGACCAGATCCCCGACGCGCTCATCGAGGCTGCGGTAATGGACGGAGCGAACGACCTGACGGTCATCAGAAAGGTCATCGTGCCTCTTACGAAGCCCGCTCTCGCGACCAGCATCGTGCTCACTTTCCAGCAGGTATGGGGCGCGGTCGAGGCATCGAACAACTTTATTACAGATGATTCGATGAGGACCCTGGCGTTCTATCTTTCATCGCTCTCAACGAACAATACGGTAGCTGCCGCGGGTATGCAGGCTGCGGCGAGCGTTATACTTTTCCTGCCCAACCTTGTCATCTTTATCGTAATGCAGTCACAGGTTATGAACACGATGAGCCATTCGGGCATCAAATAAGTATTAGGAGTGTCAACATGAGAAGACTTAAATTTCCGGTATGTATGGCTTTGATAGCCCTGCTGCTCGCGGCTTTCCCGTTAAGGAACGCGTCGGCGCAGGCAACGACCAGCTATACCTATACGCTTGAGAAGAAATCGGGTTCGTTCAGCTTCCCGCGTACACAGGATGCGTATCTGCCGGATAAGACGGTGACCGATCTCGGCCTGTCGAAGCCCGCCGATATCTTCGTGGACAATGAGGATATGATGTACATCTGCGATCCGGGCAATTCGAGGATACTGAAGTATGACATCTCCAAAGACGAGATCACGGGCGAGATAAAGGGCGGCGGCTTAAAGACCCCGATGGGCGTTTTCGTAACGGCTGACGGCACGATCTATGTTGCCGACAACGGCGCGAAAGCGGTTCACAAGTACAACAGGTCGCTCGAGCTCATCGAGAGCTTCGAAAGACCCGATGCTCCCTCGTTTGCGGACACGAACTTCGCTCCCTTAAAAGTGGCTGTCGACAACGCCGGCAATATGTACATTGTCAGCGAGGGTGTTTACAACGGCATCATCCAGCTGGCCCGCACGGGTGAGTTCCTCGGATACTTCGCGGTAAACAAGACGATGCTTTCCTTCTCGCAGATGCTGCAGAAGATACTGTTCACCAGAGAGCAGCTCAGCAACATGACCGCCACGGTTCCGACCACATTCTCGAATGTGTTCGTGGATCCCGAGGGTATCGTTTATTCGACCAGCATGAACACCGAGGAGACTTCGCTGCAGAAGCACAACACCTCCGGCGGAAACATGTTCAAGGACGGCATCATCGGCTGGAACGACATGATGGACGTTACCGTTGACAAGAACGGCATCATCTATGTCGCGTGCCAGCGCGGATATTTCGAAATATACTCAAAGAACGGCGAATTCATATTTGAGTTCGGTTCGACGGTAACAAACACCGATATCGCGGGCCTGTTCGCCTCGCTCCCTTCGGTAGCCGTGGATTCCAAGGGCTACATCTGGGCGGTGGACGGCGACAAGGGTTACCTGCAGTCGTTCAAGCCCACGGATTACGCGAACATGATCTACAGCGCCATGGGCCTCTACGAGGAAGGACGCTACGAGGAAAGCCTTGACGCATGGACCGAGGTATTAAGACTCAATCAGATGTCGATGCTCGCTCACAACGGCGTGGGAAAAGCGCTTTTCCATGCGCAGCGCTACGAAGAGAGCCTTGAGCACTTCGAGGTGGCGGAGAACAGGAATTTCTTCTCCGAGGCTTTCTGGGAAGTAAGAAACGTAACGGTGCAGAAGATACTGCCTTACATATTCTTTGCGATCATCGCGCTGATCATCATTTCGATAGTTGTTAAAAAAGTGGATAAGCGCGGCAGAGTGGGAGCGTTCAAGACCGCTGCCGCAAACAGACTCTTAGACATCCCGGTACTCGGAGATGTGCTCTATATGTTCAGGGTGGCGCGCCATCCGAACGACAGATACTATGACATCCGCGTAGGAAATGTGCAGTATCACACCAGGACACGCGGCGAAGGACACGGACGCGCGACGGTTATCGGCGCGACGGTGATCTACCTCATCGCCTTTGTGACCTACATGATCTACAAGACGCAGAAGGGCTTTATTTACCAGTACATCGCGGTAGAAGACATGGACATCGGAGGAACGATAGCTGGTTTCTTCGTGCTGATCGGACTCTTTATCGTATGCAACTGGCTCGTGACCTCGATCAATGACGGTGACGGCTCGTTAAAGACCGTGTACATGCTTCCCGCGTATGCGGCGGCTCCGGTCATCATCGGCATGATCGCGATCGTTATCTTAAGCTACGGCATGACCTATAACGAGAGCTTCATCCTCACGCTGATACTCATCGTTAGCATCATATGGAGCGTTGTATGCCTGTTCTGCGGACTTATGAACGTGCACGACTACACCTTCGGTGAGACGGTCAAGAGCTTTATAATGACATTCTTCTTCATGCTCGTTGCCGTAGTCATCGCACTTATCGTAACAATCATGTTCGAGCAGCTGCTCAACTTTATCGTATCCGTAGGAAGGGAGATGGTGCTGAATGTCATCTGATAAGAAAAACGGCCGCAGGAAGGCCGCAGGACGTACCTTAAGACGCATCGCCGCACTTGTGCTCCTGACCACGCTTTTTGCCGGAGCTACAGGCAGCTACGCATATATCGATACGGGCCGCGACACGAGACCCGCTCCCGAAAAGGCAGAGTACACCCTGGCAGATACCGGCTCATACGAGCTGCTGTACGAGACAGACACGATGCGGTATTTCTTCCGCGATGACCGCGACATCATAGCTGCGGTCGACAAGCGTTCGGGATATACCTGGAAGACCGGCATCGACGTTCCTTTCTCAAAGGAGCTCAAGGCAAACATCGCTGCGGCAAAGACAGACGCTGAGAAGATCGCGGCATCCGAGCCTAAGGAGAAAAACCTCAACACGACCTACATCGGCATCGCGAACTCCCTTGTAACAGTGGAGTACAGCGAGCTCGAGACGACCAAATTCGTTTCCTCTGCTTCTGAGGAGGGCGCAAGCTCATCGCTTTCAAAGCTTGAGGGCGGCAACAGATGGCGCCTCGACGTGGATTTCGATACGATCGACCTCAACGTGGCGGTTTACATAACTTTCGGCGAGGACTCGATCAGCTATGACGTTCCTTTCTCGGAGATCGGCGGAGAGGGCATAAAGTCCGTTACCGCGATCATCCTTACTCCCTTCCTCGGAGCGAGCGGAGGAGAGGCTGAGATCTACGATCCCGAGACCGGAAAATACGGAAGCGCGCAGCCCAAGTACAAGATCCCCGGCTATGTGTTCGTTCCCGACGGCAGCGGAGCATTGATCCGTTTCCAGGACAACAGCGTGGCGTTCACCCCTTACATCGGTGACGTATACGGTACGGATCCCGCTACCGAATCATATTATTACAATGAGCTCTGGGACTCGGTTCCCGTGAAAAACCCCGTGATGCCCGTATACGGCATAGCTCACGGAAACGGTCAGGCGGCATTCGTTGCCTGGGCGGAAAAGGGCGCAGAGTACATGGATATCGTGGTCAACCCCGAGGAGACCAAAAAGGTCAAGTACACCTGGGCTTACCCGAGATTCGAGTACAACATGACCTACTATCAGGTCTACAACAACGCAGGTTCGGGTTACTTCACACTGATGGAGAACCCCAGCAATTTTGATATATCGATGACTTACCGTTTCCTTTCGGGAGACGGGAGCACCGGATACCGCGCCGACTACACCGGCATGGCACTCGCCTACAGAGAGCATCTGATCGATGAAGGCATACTGAATGTCAGGGCGGAAAATGAAGGCGACATCCCGATGAGAGTCGATTTCCTGATGTCCGACGTTAAAAAGAGCGTAGTCGGGACCGAGCAGGTGGTAACGACCGATACCGACGGCGTGAGGGACATCCTCGAGGACCTTTCGGCAGAGGGCATCACCAATGTCAATTCGGGACTTATAGGCTGGCAGAAAAAAGCGGAAACGCTCGCCAAGCCCTATGCGTACAAATTTACCTCGAAGATCGGCAGAAAAGGCGAGTTTGAGGACCTGTTCACCGATTTCGCGGCTAAGGGCGTCGATATCTCGTATTCACGCGATTTCGTGACGATCAACAAAAAGATGATCAGTTTTTACACGAACGCGGCAAAGCATGTAAATACCTGGTACCTGATGACGGACAAGTCGGTCCTCTACCCCGCGAACTGCCCGATATTCGAGACCGGATACGCGCTTCCGTCAAAGACGGCGGAGTGGATCGAAAAGCTCTCCGGAAAGGTTTCGGATTACAGCGGATCCTTTACGATCACCGGCGCTTCGAACATCCTGACCTCGACCTACGACAGAAACGGCGTGGTAAGCTCTCTTACCGATGCGGAGGAGCTGATAAGGGGTGCGGTAGCCAAGGCCGGCGAGAACATGAAGATCAATCTCGTAAATCCCAACCAGTACCTCTGGGAATACACCGACAGATACCTGCAGGCTCCCGTGGGAACCTCGCAGTACGTATTTGAGACCGATTCCGTACCGTTCCTTCAGATGGTGCTGCACGGAACGATGGAGGTCTACGGACCCTATTCGAATTTCTCGTTCTATACGGATTCGGATATCTTAAGGATGATCGATTACAATATCTCACCTTCGTTCATCTTTACAAAAGAGCCTTCTTACCTGCTGGCCGATACGGTTTCATCGGACATGTATTCGACAGAATACGAGCAGTACAGAAAGCTCGCAAAGAAAGTATATAACGGCGTCAATTCGATCCTCTCGCAGATAAAGGGATACGAATGGGTCGACCGTGACGTGCTCGAGAGCGGCGTTATCGTAAACACTTATATGAAAAACGGCGCAAAGGCACAGGTTATCATCAATTACACGGATTCGCCCGTAAGTTACTTAGGCACCGTAACCGAAGCGCTTTCGGCATCCGTAGTCAAATGAACTGACAGTTACTTCGCAAAAGGAGTTATTCCATGAAGAAGATGAAGACATGGAAACAGAGGCAGAACAGGAGCGGTTATCTGTTCATGCTGCCCTGGATCATCGGATTTGCGGTATTTACCGCTTTCCCGTTTATAGCAACGATAGCGCTCAGCTTTACGAACGTAAACTCGACCATCCTCGGCTTCGAGATCACCTGGGCGGGCATCGAGAACTACATCACCGCGTTCTTTAAGAATGTCGAGTTCGTGCCCGCGCTCGGCGGTTATCTGAAGATGGTCATCCCGTACACGTTCGTGATCGTTGTGGTATCGTTCATTATCGCCTATATTCTCGAGCATATCGTGAAGCTCAAGGGCTTTTTCAGAACGATCTACTTCCTGCCCGTTATCATCATGTCGGGACCCGTTATGGCAAAGCTCCTTGATACAAAGGTCAGCGACATGCAGCTTTTCGCGGGGCAGAGCTATTCGGACATCTTTATCATCCAGATGATCGCGAGCTATTCGAGAAAAGCGGCGGTGCTCATGACCGACATATTCGAGCAGCTTTCGACGATCCTGTGGTTCACCGGGATACCGATAGTACTGTTTATCAACGGACTGCAGAAGATCAACCCTTCGCTCTACGAAGCGGCAAAGATCGATTCCGCGAACAGCTGGCAGATACTCTGGAAGATAACGCTGCCGATCATCAGGCCGATAGCGCTCGTAATCACGATATTTACGATCGCGCAGCTCGGTATGTACGACATCAACCCGGTATATTCCCTCATCGTTACCTACATGGGCAATACGAGCGGCGGACTGGGATTCGCGGCGACCTACGCATGGGTTTACACGCTGATAGTCCTCCTGCTTATGGGAGCGGCGTTCCTGATCTTTAAAGAGCGCAAGAGTAAGGTTAAGCACTACTAAATAGGAGCCTTTTATGAAGAAGATGCATTTGACAAAGAAAAAGGTCAGTGAAAAGACTATGAGGTTCATATTCTATTTCATTCTGGTCTGCGTGAGCTTTGTCTTCTTGGAGCCGATATTCAGGATAATCTCGAAGACCTTCATGACCTCGGAGGATATCATCGATCCGATGGTCGACTGGGTTCCGAGAAGCCTGTCGCTGAACAACCTCAAAGTAGCGGTAAAAGTCCTGAAGCTCAGTGAAACACTGAAGAACTCGATACTGTTCTCGGGTGTTCTGGCGATCGCGCAGACATTCTGCGCGGCGCTTACCGGATTCGCACTCTCGAGGTTCAATTTCACGGGCAAGAAATTCTGGTTCGTCATGATCCTGCTCTGCTTCGTTGTTCCCACCTCGGTACTGATGGTTCCCCGCCTCATGATGTTCGTTACGGCGCAGGAAAAGATCGGATACACGCTGATCGGAACACCGATACCCCAGGTGCTGATGGCGCTGCTCGGACAGGGAGTCAACTCGACCATCCTCATCCTGATATTCCAGAACTTCTTTAACCTGATCCCGAAGTCGCTCGATGAAGCGGCGATGATCGACGGAGCAGGGTCGTTCAGGGTTTTCTGGCACATCGGAATGAGACTGAGTTTCTCCACCGTGCTCGTTGTTTTCCTGTTCGCTTTCGTATGGAACTGGAACGAGACATATGTGACAGGCACGCTGCTCAGAAGCGGACTGCAGCTCCTGCCTTCGAAGCTCTCGCTCTTCGACAGCGAATTCGAGAGTGTCGTATCGAGCTCGGGAAGCGCGTTCAAGCTGAATGAGGCATACAAGATGGCCGCGACGTTCATTTCCATCGCGCCCCTGCTGCTGCTCTACACATTCGTTCAGAAGAAGTTCATCGAAGGAATCGAGAACACCGGTATCACCGGCGAATAAGCTTTTTGTATGTCTGTAAAAGGAGTAAAGATGAAAACAATGAAAAAACTGATCTGCTTAGGGCTGGCGGCACTGATGCTGCTGTCTGCGGCCGCGTGCGCACGGGATGAAAAGCCTGAAGAGCCCGGTACGCAGCAGACGGACGGGCAGCAGCCCGCAGACGATAAAAAGACGGACGGAGACAAAAATATGGGCAATGAAGACAAGTCAAAATACCGTGTGGGCAGTCAGGTTTCCGACGCCTATGTGGATCCTTCGACTATCGATACGGTTCCCGAGGACCAGATAAAGGCGAAGGGCTATGAGTACGACTACGATTCGCTGACATATGAGCTCGTATGGTCCGATGAGTTCGACTACGAGGGCAGGCCCGACGATACGAAATGGGACTATGATACCGGAGCCAGCGGCTGGGGAAATCATGAGCTCCAGTACTACACCCGCGGTGACAATGCCGAGGTAAAGGACGGACTGCTCACGATCACGGCGCGCAAGGAAAAGAAAGAAGGCGCCGAATATACCTCGACCAGACTCATATCAAAGGGAAAGGGCGACTGGCTCTACGGCAAATTCGAGATCAGGGCAAAGCTTCCCTACGGCAAAGGCACCTGGCCCGCGATCTGGATGCTGCCCACCGACTGGAACTACGGCGGATGGCCCAATTCCGGCGAGATCGACATCATGGAGCATGTCGGCTACGACCAGGATGTGGTGCATTATTCGATACACACCTTAAGCTACTATCATTCGATCGGAACCCAGAAGACGGCGACGTCAAAGGTTAAAGGCGCGAGCGAGGATTTTCATGTATACGGCCTTGAGTGGCTGCCCGACAAGATGATATTCACGGTCGACGGCGAAAAGACATTTACCTACGAGCCCACGAAGTATAAGAGCACTCCGACATGGAAGGAATGGCCGTTCGACAAGCGTTTCCACCTGCTCTTAAACATTGCGGTAGGCGGTGACTGGGGCGGACAGCGCGGCGTGGACGAAGACATCTGGCCGCAGACGATGGAAGTTGATTATGTCAGGGTTTACCAGAGCCCCGAGATAACAGCCATAACACAGTAAAGAAGAGGAAGAGACAGTGAACGATTACAGGATCAACGAAGGCGATTTTATACTGGAAAACTATGACAGGAAAGCACCTTTTTCGAGTTTTCTGCCCGGACTTACCGGAGAAGACGGAATCCCCATGTGGGCTTTCTACACGAACCGCGGACAGGCGCTCGCGAGCCTCGGCGTCAACAGCAAGGCGGAAGCGATAATCGAGTTCAATCCCGCGTGCACCGAGTATGAGAATACCGCGCTCAAGGGCTACAGGACCTTTATCCGCACCGAAGACGGCGTGTACGAGCCTTTCCGTTATGTCGGAAAAGCGAAAAGGACCATGACCGTGCGCAAGAACAG
Organism: uncultured Clostridia bacterium; assembly: GCA_947304065.1. Taxonomy (GTDB): domain Bacteria; phylum Bacillota; class Clostridia; order Lachnospirales; family Lachnospiraceae; genus RUG11977. The sequence goes on from CAMZAI010000006.1 coordinate 16,480, forward strand.
CCTGCGCATCGAAGAGGATTCGCCCGAATACGGTCTTAAAATCACTGTCGATTATTTTATACTCCCCAAAGAGCCGCTCGGCGCGCTTGTCAGACGCGTAAAGCTCGAGAACAGGGGCGGAGCGGACAGGAGCGTTGAGGTGCTCGACGGAGCCGCAAAGATCATCCCGAGAGGCATCAGCAACGGCCAGTTCCAGGAGATGGGCAATCTCTTCAAGAGCTGGACCGCGATCGGAAACATAGAGAAAAACGCGCCGATATTCGCGATGAGGGCCTCGACCGAGGACTCGGCGAAGGTCGACGAGATAAAGGACGGATATTTCTACGCGTGCGTATACGAGGGCAAAACGGCTCCGTTCATCTGCGACGCGGACGAGATATTCGGATGGGATACATCCCTTTGCGTCCCTGCGGGATTTGAGGAAAAAGGCCTTGACGGCATTCCTTTCTGCAGGGAGGTCGTAAACAAGGTACCCTGCGCGTTTACGCCGATCAAGGCGACGATCGGGGCAAACGGCGCGGCCGCATGGACCTCATATCTCGGCTTTGCGCCCTCCGCGCAGACGGTCAATGAGCGCCTGCTCTGGTACCTGGACGAGGGCTTTTCGAGAAGAAAGCTCGAGGAGGCCAATGAGCTCGCGGAAGAGCTGACCGCGGATGTCAGGACCGAAACATCGTCGGCTGCTTTCGACAAATACATCGAGCAGTGCTATTTGGACAATTTCCTGCGCGGCGGTTATCCGGTACTGATGGGCGATTCGGTGCTCTATCTCTACAGCCGCAAGCACGGCGATCCCGAGCGCGATTACAACTTTTTCACGATCGAGGGCGGCTATTATTCGCAGGGCAACGGCAATTTCAGGGATGTCTGCCAGAACCGCAGAAACGACGTATTTTTCTGTCCAGGACTTAAGGACTACAATATCAGGTATTTTGTGAGCCTGATGCAGATGGACGGCTATAACCCGCTCGAGATCAGGCCCGCGACCTTCAGCGTCAAGACGGGCAAGATGGGCAAGGCGCTTTCACTGCTGCAGGACGCATGCGACAGCGCGGTATGCGGAAGCATCCTGGAGGGCAATTTTAAGCCCGCCGAGATTTTCAAGGCCGTAGAGAAATGCGGAGCAAAGCTCAGACGCAATCCCAAGGAGCTGGCCGAGGAGCTGATCCCGCTGTGCGACGAGCATATCGAGGCAGGCGCGCTCGAGGGCTACTGGAGCGATCACTGGGATTATCTGATGGATCTGATCGAGAGCTATGCATCGGTATGGCCCGACAGGATGGACGAACTCATGAGCTCGAAGGGTTACCGCTTCTACGACAGCGATATGGTCGTACGTCCGAGGAGCGAGACCTATGTATACGATAACGGAAAAGTCTGCCAGTACGAGTCGATGAAGAGAACGCCCGAAAAGGCGTCCGAGGAAGGCTTCGTGCCCGGTGCCACAAACTGGAAAAGGAACGCGGACGGCAGCTTCGTGGAGATCGGTTTTGCGGAAAAGCTGTTCACCCTCGTTCTCAACAAATTCTCGACACTCGATTCCTACGGAATGGGTGTGGAGATGGAGGGCGGAAAGCCCGGCTGGAACGACGCGATGAACGGACTCCCCGCAATGTTCGCGAGCTCGATGCCCGAGACATTTGAACTGCGCAGACTGGCCGGATTCCTCGCCGGAAACGTGGGAGACGCCGACCTGGAGCTTCCCGCGGAAGTTGTGAAGTATTACGAAGATATAGCGGAGCTGGTGCGTGAGTATCCCCTGCCTCTCCCCGCGGAGGAAGAAGAGGACGGCAACGAAGGCAATGCGGACTTTATCTACTGGGACCGCTGCGCATCTGCGCGTGAAGAGTACAGGAGCATCATCGCAAAGCCTCTTTGCGGCGCGATGAAGACGATCGCAGCGGGAGAAGCTAAGGCATTCCTTGCTGCGGTACTCGCAAGGCTCGACGCGGGCATCGAAAAAGCCGCAGTGCTCTACGGAAATAAGATACCTACATATTTCACGTTTGAGCCCACTTCTTACGACGAGCATGTCAACAGGGAAGAGGGCAGGATCCATGTGAAGGTTAAGGGCTTCAGGGCAGGTTTTGTTCCGAGATTCCTCGAGGGTCCCGCCAGATACCTGGCGATGAAGGCCGGCAGCAAAACCGGATTCTCACCGGACGCTGCCGGAGTACACGCGGATGTGCTCGCAAGCGGCCTCTACGACACGAAACTTAAGATGTTCAAGACCAGCGAGTCGATCGAGGATCTCTCGCTCGGATACGGCAGGATCAGGGCATTTACGCCCGGATGGCTCGAGAGAGAGAGCATTTTCCTGCACATGGAGTATAAGTATCTGTACGCTCTGCAGAAAAACGGTCTGTATGATGAATTCTACGATGCGATGAAGACGGCGTTCATTCCTTTCATGGATCCGGGCGTTTACGGCAGGAGCATCCTGGAAAACTCATCATTCATAGCATCGAGCGCGAACCCCGACGAGAGGGTTCACGGCAGAGGCTTTGTAGCGAGACTTTCGGGCTCTACGACCGAGGTCATCAGCATGTATATCCGCATGTTCGCGGGTGAGCGGCTGTTTACGGTCGGCGGGAACGGGCTTGAGATAAAGTTCGCGCCCACACTCAGCGGCAGCTTCTTTAAAGAAGACGGTACCGCGTCATGGACATTTATGGGACAGTGCAGGATCGTTTACCACAACGCTTCGCGCAGGGCGACCTACGGCGACAATGCCGCAAGGATCACATCGATGAAGCTGCTTACAACCCACGGACAGGTGATCGGGATCGAAGGCGACACCCTTTCGGGTGAAAACGCCGGGCTGCTCCGTTCGGGCGGCATCGTAAGGATCGACGCTGTTTTGGAATGAGATAAGAGGGATCGTATGAAATACTGGAAAAATGATAAGGGTATATGCTATTCCGGCTTCCGCGAGGGACAGAGCCCGCGGACCGGCATATGCCCGAGTTACGCCGAGGTTGAGGAGGACCTGAGGATCCTCGTTGCCGACGGTTATAAATATATCAGGATGTATGAGCCCAACGCGCATGCGCGCACGGCCTTAAGGGTCATCAGGGACAATAAGCTCCCTCTGCGCATGATGCTTGGCATAGACCCGAAAAGAGAATTCAACAATATAGGCTGCCCGTGGCTCAAGGAAAGCCTGAACGCCGCGAGACTCCAGAAGAATGCGGCGGCGAACGACAGGGCGATCAGGAATCTGATAACCCTGGCAAATGAGTATCCCGATGAGATCATGTGCGTATCGGTGGGCAATGAGAACCGTCCCGGCTGGGGCGCGGATCTCGTGACCGCGGACCGTCTGATCGAGTTCGCGACGGCTCTCAGGGCCGGCTGCAAACAGCCGATTACCTATAACGAGGGTACATCGGAGTGGCTGCAGCTGGAAGATCTGGTAGAAAAGATCGATATCATCTCGATCCACAGCTACCCGCTCTGGAACGGTATATCCTCCGACAAGGCGCTGGCAGCCAATCAGGAGGACTACAGGATGATCAAGGCGCGCTATCCCGAGAAGGAAGTTATTTTCACCGAGTGCGGATGGGCGACCATGAGCAACGGAAAATCGATGGACAGCACACAGGCCAACGAAGAAACCCAGGTACAGTATCTGACATCTCTCTGGGAATGGGCGGAGGCCGAGGACATCGGAGTATTCGTATTTGAAGCATTTGACGAGCCCTGGAAGGGCGGAGACGATGAAAATGAGCCCGAGAAGCATTGGGGCATCTACAACGTGAACAGGACCAAAAAAAGTGCGTGGGTGAGGGAATAAAACGATATGGTTACGATCAAGGATGTTGCGCGCGAATCGCATGTAGCGATCTCTACGGTATCTAATGTACTGAACAATGTCGGAAACGTCAGCGAAGAGACGACCAAGCGCGTGCTTGAGACCGTTGAAAGGCTCAAGTACGTTCCGAACGTCAATGCGAAGTATCTGAAGACCAGTAAAAAGAATACGGTCGGACTTTTCCTGTCGAGCGTACAGGGAGATTTCTACAGACAGCTGGTGCAGGCGGTCCATCTGCAGTGCAAGATGAACGGCTATGTGCTTAACATTTATGTAAGCAATGAGAATACCAGCGAAGAGATATACAGCATGATCTTAAGCTCGGGCGTTGAAGGCGCGATCATAATGAACGACGGCTTCGGCGACAATTACATCGAGAGGCTTGAGCGCATCAACATGCCTATCGTGTTCATCGACCGCGAATACTGCTCGGAAAAGGTATCGAGCGTTGTCATAGACAATGCGAGCGGCGCCGAGCAGGCGGTAGAATACCTCATCAAGATGGGACACAAGCGCATCGGCTATGTCCACGGAGTACCGAATTTCGATGAAAAGGCCCGTTTCGAGGCATATAAGAGGACACTCGCGAGATACAATTTCCCGGTCGAGGAGAAATTCATCCTGAACGGTTACTTCGAAGAAGCGATCGCGTACAGCGAGATGTATCTGCTGCTCGTACGCGGCGGTGAGCTGCCCGACGCTTTCTTCTGCGCGAACGATGAAATGGCGTGGGGCTGTATCCGCGCGATGAAGCAGATGGGCATACAGGTGCCCGAGCAGGTGAGCGTGATCGGTTTTGACGATACGATCCTTGCGCAATACTACAGGCCGGGTCTTACCACGATCCATTCACCTGTCGTAGAACTCGGCAGCAAGAGCGCGACCGAGGTCATCAGACTGATCAGGCGCGAGGGACTTGACGAGGGCATGAGCATCAGGCTGAAGCCCGAACTGGTCCTCAGAGACTCCTGCAGGCTTTCGGGAAACTGATAATAACGGGATTTACGGTGAACGGCATGGGATATACATTTCTTGACGATAAAGGAACATTTGAGCTTAAAGGCGCGGGCGCGAACTCGTACCTGTATTTTCCGCTGTGCAATGAAGCGGGGCTGATGGGCAGCATAACGCCCGACGGCGGCGGAGATCTGATGCTCGATCAGAATCACTTCATACTGCCTCCGACAAGCTCGTTCGACCTTCACAACAATAAGAGCAAGAGGAATTTCTGGCTCAGGTTTGAGGACGGCGCGTTAAGGTCCGCGCTCGGAGCTTCCGTTTGGCAGAAAGCGGACGGAACAGGCCCCGAAACGATAACGGTACGCGCGGGGCTTTTGTGGCATGAGAGCATACTCGATATAGCATACGGAGAAAATAAGCTCCGCTCCGAGGTTTTAAGCTTTATACCCGCTGACGCGACAAAGGCGCAGATCATGCGCGTAAGGCTCACCAATACCGGAGAGGCTGCGGCTGTATTTGAAGCGGCGGCAGTGATACCGATGTACGGGCGCTCGGCGGTGAACCTGCGCGATCACAGACACGTGACCAGCCTGCTGAACCGTATCACGACGGAGGAATACGGAGTAAGGCTTAAGCCGACGCTCAGCTTTGACGAGAGAGGACATCTGAAGAATACAACCGAGTATTTTGTCCTCGGATGCGGCGGAAACGGAGAGGCGCCCGCGGCATTCCTGCCTACGGTCGATCATGTGATCGGAGAAGGCGGAGACTACGAATATCCCCGCGGTATGATCTGCGAAAAGGGCAGTACGCTGGCATTGAATGGTGTTTCATTGTGGGAAAGCTTCGAGGGAGTTGAGGCAGCAGGCGGTCTGATATTTGAAAAATGCAGCCTGAAGCCCGGAGAAAGCCGTGAATATATGATTTTTACCGGCGCGCGTGAGGCGGATGACGCTTATAACGGTGCCGAAGAGATAATGGAAAGATACGGGAGCAGTTCCAAGGTAGGGGCTGCGCTCGAAGAAAACGCAAAGTTCTGGCTGGAAAAGGCAAGAGCGGGACTGGGATACAGACATGGTGCCGACGACAGGCAGGGGACCGACCGAAGACAGAATTACAAACTCTGGGTGGCAGCGGAGCCGGTGCTTCGAAGGATATTCGGCTGTTCGTTCCTGCCTTACCACGACTACGGCAAGGGCGGACGCGGATGGAGAGACCTGTGGCAGGACTGCCTGGCACTGATGCTCGGAGATCCGGGATCGGTCAGGGACCTGCTGATCAATAATTTCGCCGGAGTCAGGGCGGACGGAACCAATGCAACGATCATCGGCAGCAAACCCGGTGAGTTCATAGCGGACCGCAACGGTATCGCGAGAGTCTGGATGGACCACGGAGTATGGCCCTGGATCACGATGCAGCTCTATATCGAGCTCTCGGGCGATACCGGCATAATGGATACCGAGCAGGTATATTTTAAGGACAGGCTGTGCATGAGAGCAAAGGCTGCGGATGACGCGAACGACGGCATCTACGACGCGGCGGACGGCAGTCCGACAACACTTCTTCGCAGCGCGGACGGCGGTATCTACTGCGGAAGCGTCCTCGAGCATGTCCTGATGATGCACATAACGACCGCCTGTGAGACCGGCGATCACGGAAATATGCTGCTGCGCGGCGCGGACTGGAACGACGCACTCGATATGGCTCCGGACAGGGGCGAGAGTGTCGCTTTTACGGCGGCCTATGCGGGCAATCTGAAAACGCTCGCGGAGTTTATCGCAAAGAAGGGCGGCAGCGTAAAGCTGCTGGCTGAGCTTTCGGAGCTTACGGACAAGCTGTATGAGATATGCCGCGATCCGAACGGAGACAGCGATGCCGCAAAGATAAAGGAAACATCCGCGAAAAAACGTGAGATACTTAATAAATACTGTGACAGTGTGCGCCATACGGTTTCGGGAAAGACGGTTGAACGTGATTCAACAGAGCTGGCCGCAGAGCTTAGATGCATCGCGGACTCGGTCATGGAGCATATAAGAGCTCATGAGAAGCTCACGAGCGGCGAGTATACCTGGTTTAACGGCTATTACGACAACGAGGGCAAGGCTGCGGAGAGTATTGAGGACGGCAGGCTGATGCTCACGGGCGCGGTATTTACGATAATGTCCGGGACCGCTCCCGACGGGGATATTCCCGGTATGCTTAAAGCCGCCGAACGCTTCCTTTTCCGCGAGGAGATCGGAGGCTGCAGGCTCAATACCCGTTTTGAGGACGAAGAGGCCTATGCGCACAAGCTCGGGCGAATGTTCGGTTTTGCTTACGGAACAAAGGAAAACGGCGCGGTGTTCTGCCATATGGCCGTAATGTTCGCGTATGCGCTGCTGATCAGGGGTTTTGCCGATGCGGCCGACAGGGTGATCGGCGCGCTCACCGGCCAGAGCATGGATTTTGAGGAAGCAAGGATATATCCCGGCATCCCGGAGTATTTTGACGCGAACGGACGCGGCATGTATCCGTACCTTACCGGAGCAGCGAGCTGGCTGCTGCTGTACTGGTACAGACGCGGGAACAGATGAAAACAAAGGAAGAGGAGAGTAACGAAATGAAGGCATTTATCACCGATTACAACAACAACAGATTCTGGCAAGAAATGCCTGAATTTGAAAAAGGCGAGAACGCCATGAGGACTGTCCGCGTGTACAGGGACTGCAAATACCAGACGATCCGCGGCTTCGGCGGCGCATTTACGCAGGCGAGCGGATACAGCTACAATCTGCTGCCCGAGGATAAACGCGAGGAATTTGCAAAGGCATATTTCTCCGAGGACGGCCTTGCGTACAATCTCGGACGCATACATATCAACAGCTGTGATTTTGCGCTCGGAAACTATATCTACATCAAAGGCGAGGACGATCCGCTGGATAACTTTGACCTTTCCATCGACGAGAAATACATCCTTCCCCTGCTCAAGGCAGCGGAAAAGTACGGAGAGATCGAGCTTTTCGCGACTCCCTGGAGCCCGCCCGCGTACATGAAGACCAACGACGATATGAACCACGGCGGAAGGCTTAAGAAAGAGTATTACGGCAAGTGGGCGGATTATATCGTTAAATTCGTTCTGGAGATGAAAAAGCGCGGAGCAAATATCGTGAGGATGTCGATCCAGAATGAGCCCGCAGCCGTACAGACATGGGATTCATGCATCTACGATGCCGAAGAGGAAGGCATTTTTGCGGCTTCGTTCCTCGGACCGAAGCTCGAAGAGGCGGGACTCGGGGATATCAAACTCTTTGTATGGGATCACAACAAGGAGATGCTTTGGGACCGCGCAAAGGGTTCCATGAGCGTAAAGAATGCAGATAAGTATATCAAAGGCTTTGCGTTCCACTGGTACACCGGAGATCATTTTGACGCGATCGGCATCACACACGACGCATTCCCCGACAAGGAGCTGTTCTTTACCGAGGGCTGCGTGGAATACAGCCGTTTTGCGGATTCCGGCGAGGTAGGAAAGGCGGAGATGTACGCGCACGACATGCTCGGAAACCTGAATGCGGGAGCGAACGGCATCATTGACTGGAACCTGCTGCTCGATTCCAAGGGCGGACCCAATCATGTGCAGAATTTCTGTGCCTCGCCTGTTATGTGCAGGGAGGATTTTTCTGATTTTGAGAAGCGCCTCAGCTACTACTACATCGGGCATTTCAGCCGTTATATCAGGAAAGGCGCAGTTCGCCTCGCAACCTCGAGATTTACCGACGCGGTCGAGGCAGGCGCATTTGAGAATCCCGACGGCAGCGTTGCTGTACTGCTGCTCAACCGCACGGACAGCGATAACTGGTTCTGCCTGACAGACGGCTCCGAGAGCAGGACATTTACCCTGCCCGCGCACAGCATTGTGACGGTACTTATGTAAATCTTGACACGGACCGATAATCTGATATAATCATTTTTTGTTCGGAACAGGATAAACAGTTCGACAACAACAGAAAATACATGATGATACAGCCTTGCATCCCCCGGAGACAGAGGTGTCGAAAGCGTATACGCAGAGGATGCTGTAATTTAAAGGACCCGTTTGACTTTGGAACCACGATTACACAAGGAGGCGATAATTATGGATTATCCGGTATTGGACGCCGCAGCTACCGGCGCGCGTATCAAAGAACTGAGGGTAGCAAACCACCTGAGAGTCGAGGACATAGCGCGTTTCATGGGCTTTGAGTCCGAGCAGGCTGTCTACAAATGGCAGCGCGGCGAGAGTCTCCCGACCGTAGATAACCTCTACGCGCTCAGCTTTCTGCTGGGTACCACGGTGGACGACATATTGAGAGGAAATAAAAAGAGGGACGAAAGTCCTTCTTTTCCGTTTTATGGGGAAGTATTTTGCAAAAAATGCAAATACTTCTTTTTTTTAACCTTTTTGTTATGTATAATGTGAGCATATAGTTACTTGACGTGAAAAAATGCGAATATGCAGTCTATAAAACGGAGGTAATGAAGTATGGAAAGAAAGATCATCGACAGTGTGAAATCGCTCGAAGCGGCACTGGTGCGGGTAAAGGAGGCGCAGAGGAAATTTGCGCTCTATCCGCAGGAAAAAGTGGACAAGATCTTTAAGGCCGCCGCGATCGCGGCGAACCAGGCCAGGATCCCGCTTGCGAAAATGGCGGTTGAAGAGACCGGTATGGGCGTTGTTGAGGACAAGGTAATCAAGAACAACTATGCCGCCGAGTATATCTACAACGCCTACAAAGACACCAAAACCTGCGGAGTGATCGAAGAGGACCCGGCGTTCGGCATAAAGAAGATCGCAGAGCCCATCGGAGTGATCGCAGCGGTCATCCCGACCACGAACCCCACATCTACCGCTATCTTTAAGACGTTGATCGCGCTCAAGACGAGAAATGCCATTATCATTTCTCCTCATCCGAGAGCAAAGAATTCCACGATCGCAGCGGCAAAGATCGTTCTCGACGCAGCGGTAAAGGCCGGAGCGCCCGAAGGCATCATCGAGTGGATCGACGTGCCTTCACTTGATATGACGAACCTTGTCATGAAGGAGTCGGATATCATACTTGCCACAGGCGGTCCCGGAATGGTAAAGGCCGCGTATTCGAGCGGAAAGCCCGCACTCGGCGTAGGAGCGGGCAATACTCCCGCAATCATTGACGAAACGGCGGACATTATCCTCGCGGTCAACTCCATTATCCATTCAAAGACATTTGACAACGGAATGATCTGTGCATCCGAACAGTCCGTTATCGTTCATAAGAAGATATATGACGCGGTAAAGGCCGAGTTTAAAAAGCGCGGCTGCTATTTCCTGAAAAAAGATGAGATCGAGAAGGTCAGAAAGACGATCCTGATAAACGGCGCGCTGAACGCGAAGATCGTGGGACAGACGGCCTGCACGATCGCAGAGCTCGCCGGAGTAAAGGCTCCCGAGGGCAGCAAGATCCTGATCGGAGAGGTCGAAAGCGTCGACATTTCCGAGGAATTCGCTCACGAGAAGCTGTCTCCCGTACTTGCGATGTACAAGGCAAAGGATATAAAGGACGCGTTCAACAAGGCCGAGCATCTGATCGCGGACGGCGGCTACGGGCATACTTCTTCGATCTATCTGAACGTCGGTACCGAGAAAGCAAAGCTCGATGAATTCGCGGCCAGGATGAAGACCTGCCGTATCCTTGTAAATACACCTTCGTCCCACGGCGGTATCGGAGATCTGTACAACTTTAAGCTCGCACCGTCCCTTACCCTCGGCTGCGGTTCATGGGGAGGCAATTCCGTTTCCGAAAACGTCGGGGTCAAGCATCTGCTCAATATCAAAACAGTTGCGGAAAGAAGGGAAAATATGCTGTGGTTCAGAACACCTGAAAAGGTATATATCAAAAAAGGCTGCTTACCCGTTGCGCTTGACGAGCTGAAGACCGTTATGGGCAAGAAGAGAGCTTTCATCGTTACGGACAGCTTCCTGTATGAGAACGGCTATACAAAGCCGATCGCCGATAAGCTCGACGAGATGGGCATTGTTCACGAGACATTCTTTGATGTGGCTCCGGATCCCACACTTGCATGCGCGAAGGCGGGCGCCGAGCTGATGCGTTCGTTTAAGCCCGACTGCATCATCGCTCTGGGCGGTGGCTCCGCCATGGACGCCGGCAAGATCATGTGGGTGCTCTACGAGCATCCCGAAGCGGACTTCATGGATATGGCGATGCGTTTCATCGATATCCGCAAGAGGATCTATACCTTCCCGAAGATGGGAGAGAAGGCATATTTCGTAGCTGTTCCCACTTCTGCAGGTACAGGCTCGGAGGTTACTCCTTTCGCCGTTATCACCGATGAGAAGTCGGGAGTTAAATATCCGCTCGCGGATTATCAGCTGCTCCCGAACATGGCGATCATCGATACCGATTTCCATATGTCCGCGCCGAAGGGACTTACGGCTGCTTCCGGTATTGACGCCGTATCGCATGCGCTCGAGGCCATTGCTTCCGTAATGGCTACGGACTATACCGACGGCCTCGCGATCAAGGCGCTGCAGACCATATTTGAGTATCTGCCCCGTGCTTACAACGACGGCCCCAATGATGTTGAAGCTCGCGAGAAGATGGCAAACGCTGCGACCATGGCCGGCATGGCGTTCGCGAACGCATTCCTCGGAGTGTGCCATTCGATGGCTCACAAGCTCGGCGCGTTCCATCATATTCCGCACGGAGTAGCCAATGCCCTGATGCTCGAAGAAGTTTTAAGGTTCAACGCATCCGAGGCGCCCGCAAAGATGGGAACCTTCAGCCAGTACGATCATCCTCATACACTTGAGCGCTACGCAATGGTCGCCGACGCGTTAAAGCTCGGCGGAAAGACCGATGAGGATAAGCTTGAGAGACTTATCAAGGCTGTCAACGACCTGAAGGCCAAGGTCGGGATCAAGCCCACCATCAGGGATTACGTTCCCGATGAGAACGGCTTTATCGGCCGTCTGGATGATATGGTCGAGCAGGCGTTTGACGATCAGTGCACCGGCGCAAATCCCCGCTATCCTCTGATGAGCGAGATAAAGCAGATGTATCTGAATGCGTACTACGGTACGAAGAAAAACTAAGGAGGGGCAGCTATGAGTCTTGACAATATAATCTCAGTAAGAAAGAATAAAACGCTTTACCGTGACGGCGACAAAGTCCTGAAAGTGTTCGATGAGTCATATTCAAAGGCGGACGTGCTGAACGAGGCCTTAAACCAGGCCCGCATCGAGGAGACCGGACTTAATATCCCCAAGATCCTCGGAGTCACGATGACGGACGGAAAGTGGACGATCATCCTGGAATACATCGACGGAAAAACTCTTGCCGACCTGATGGCGGAGCATCCCGAGAAAAAGGATGAATATCTGAACCTGTTCGTGGATCTGCAGCTCGAGATGCATTCGAAGACCTGCGAGAACCTGAACAAGCTGCAGGACAAGATGAACCGCAAGATCAGCCAGACAAACCTTTCTGCAACCGTGCGCTACGAGCTTCACACGAGACTTGAGGCTATGCCCAAGCACAACAAGGTATGCCACGGGGATTTCAATCCCTCAAATATCATCATCACGAATGACGGCAAGCCTTTCATACTCGACTGGTCGCACGCCACACAGGGCAATGCGTCTGCGGACGCCGCGAGAACTTTCCTGCTGTTCAGCCTGGACGGCGATACGGATACCGCGAAGAAATACCTCGACCTGTTCTGTGAAAAGAGCGATACGGCGAAGCAGTACGTACAGAAGTGGATGCCCATTGTGGCCGCTTCCCAGTCCGTAAAAGGAAATGCGCGCGAACGCGAATTCCTCTATTCCTGGATAAATGTAGTTGATTACGAGTAAACTGTGCATTCGGCATGCATCAAAAAAGAAGGATCTCTTTAAAGAGGTCCTTCTTTTACTTATAACAGTATAAGAAAATGTTATTCGTTCCCTTCAACGATCCAGTCTCCGCCGAATGCGATCTGGGCGAAATTGTAGAAGCCGAGGTACCAGATATTGAAATCGTGTCCGCCGCTGCGCTCCTGCCACATGAAGTTCTCGCCGTCGACAAAGAGATCGCAGATGTCCGGAAGATTCTTTGCGGCCGCCGAAGCCGACCAGTAAGCGATATTGTCCTCGGTTCCGCAGAGATTGTAGAAGAAATCGACTTTGTACTCGGATCCCTTTACGATGGAAGCTACCTTTGCCGAGTTATACGAGGTCGGAGCGGCCGAGAATGCGCCGAACCAGCTGAACAGGTCGAGGCATTCGCACATTCCGATGTTGATCGTCTGCATGCCGCCCATCGAAAGGCCCGCCATCGCGCGGTGCGTGCGGGAAGCGGTCATGTCGTAGCCGTTCTCGTCATAATCGGCGTAGGTTGAATAATGACTCTCGATGTAAGGTATCAGATCGTTCCTGAGCTCGTATCCGAAACGGTAGAACTGGTCGTTGCCTTCCGTATTAGAAAGTGCCTTTGCCTTGCCGTTCGGAGTTACGACGATGAAAGGATCGATGTCGCCGTATCTGCTCAGATTGTCCATGATCTTCTTGACGATGGATTCTTCCTTATGAAGGCCCCACTCGCGCTCGGTACCGCCGATACCGTGACAGAGGTAGAGCACATTGTACTTCTTTGACTCGTCATAGTCCGCAGGCAGATAAACAAATGCTTTCTTTTCAACTTCGGGACCGTCTCCCAGCCAGTCCTTTGCCATGTAGCTGATCTCCTCAACCGTGCCCGCGTTTTTGCTCACGTAGGTGGTGTATTTCTCGGGTATCTCGAGGCTGATCTTTGCCGCGTCCTCGGGCCACGGTGTAGGCGTGGGCGAAGGAGTGGGCGTAGGCTCGGGCGTAGGAGTCGGTTCGGGTGTGGGCGTGGGTGCCTTGGTAGGTGCTGCGGTAGGCGCGGAAGTGCCTGCAGTCCCTGTGGAAGCAGCCTGACCCGCATCGCCGGTATTCCCGGCGGTCTTGCCGCTGCAGCCGGCTGTCGTAAGCATCAGCGCTGCGGCCAGGATAACAGCAATAATACGTTTCATAAAATGATTTCCCCCTGTTCTTGTGCGCGGCATCCTTTTGCCGTGAAAAGTCTGCCGATGTATATATTTTTATCGTTCCCGGCGGCCGAAACAAGTCATTTCTTGCACTTTCGTTGTCAATA
>CAMZAI010000007.1 GCA_947304065.1 uncultured Clostridia bacterium
GCATGAACGCCTACGATATCAGGAAGGGTTTTGAGAACACCGAGATCACCGATGTTGCGGCGGAAAAAGCAAAAAGGGAGAGCGTGAAAAAAACGGCGCCCAACAACGGAGCGGCGTCCTTCAATACGCCCGGGCAGATCGCGAAGCTTCACGAGGAACAGGCGAAGAAGCCCGAACCTCCTTACGTGTTCCCTCCTCTAAGCCTGCTCACAAAGGGACAGCCTTCGGGCAAGTCTCCTTCGAACAGCGCGGAGCTTAAGGATACGGTTGCTAAGCTTCAGCAGACCTTTGAGAGCTTCGGAGTGGGCGTTACGGTGACTGACGCCACGGTAGGACCTACCGTTACCAGATATGAGCTGCTTCCCGATCAGGGCGTAAAGGTCAAGACCATAACTTCATTGTCAGACGATATCAAGCTTGCGCTTGCGGCCGCCGAGATCCGTATCGAGGCGCCTATTCCCGGCAAGGCTGCGGTCGGCATCGAGGTTCCGAACGCCACCACTTCGCCCGTTTTGCTCAGGGATCTTCTCGATTCCCCCGATTTCAAGGATGCGCAGTCAAAGCTCACATTTGCGGTCGGCAAGGATATCGGCGGCAAATCGATCTGTTTCGACATCGGAAGCATGCCTCACATGCTGATAGCCGGTGCTACCGGATCGGGCAAATCCGTCTGCATTAACGCGCTGATACTCAGTATTCTGTATAAAGCGAAGCCCTCCGAGGTCAAGATGGTAATGATCGACCCGAAGAGAGTAGAACTGATCGGATACAACGGAATACCTCATCTGCTCGTGCCCGTAGTGACCGATGTAAAGAAGGCTACCGGCGCCCTCAACTGGGCCATCGCGGAGATGGACGACCGCTACGCGAGATTTGCCGACGCGGGCGTTAACAATCTCAAATCATATAACAGAAAGATCGAAGAGAAGTATTATGAGGACGGCAACGAGGGCGAATGTCCCGACACCCTGCCGCAGATACTTATCATCGTCGACGAGCTGAACGACCTGATGATGACGGCCAATTCAAAGGAAGTCGAAGGCGCCATCTGCAGACTTACGCAGCTGGCCCGCGCATCGGGTATCCATGTTGTACTCGCGACCCAGCGTCCTTCGGTAAACGTCATCACGGGTACCATTAAGGCGAACATCCCGTCCAGGATCGCATTCTCCGTATCGTCGATCGTCGATTCGAGGACCATCCTCGACCAGTCCGGCGCGGAAAAACTGCTGGGAAAGGGCGACATGCTGTTCTACCCGCAGGGATATCCGAAGCCTGTCAGACTTCAGGGCGCGTTCGTTTCGGACAAGGAGATCGCCGGCGTCGTGGACTTTATCAAGAGCAAGTGCAAGGAAGTCAAATACAGCGACAAGATAAGCGCTCATATAGAAAAGAACGCGGCTTCGGATCCGAAGAGCGGAAATTCTTCCGGAGGAGCTTCGGGAGGTTCGGCTGCGGATGCGGATGACGGACACGATGAGTTCTTCGAGCAGGCAGGACGCCTGATAATAGAGAAGCAGAAGGCCTCTATCGGCATGCTGCAGAGAGTATACAAGATCGGCTTCAACCGTGCGGCAAGGATCATGGACCAGCTCGCGGAAGAGGGCATCGTGGGTCCCGAGGAAGGCACAAAGCCCAGAAGGATACTGATGACCCTGCCCGAATTCGAAGCATATATGACGAGTACTTCGCAGTCGGATACAGGTGAAGAGGCCGGGGAAAATGACGAACAATAATGAATTATTGTGCAAAATGTATATAATTTTCAAAATATTTCGTCAAAATACCAATATCCGTCGGGGCGGGCGGATGGTATACTTGTAGCATAAGAGAATAAAACAATTGTTCGGATTTATTGTTGACAATACCGAACATATGTATTATTATTTTATCAGAACAATAGTTCTGGCTGATGCCGCATCCGTAGCCGGAAGGCCCTTGGCCGCAGGCTAAATCCAAACGGATGCCGTAATGGGGAAAAGATGGCAAAAGAAGAAAAGATCAAAGAAGAGAAGACAAACGGCGCTATTGACGAGAATAAGAGAAAGGCTCTTGAATCCGCACTTGCGCAGATCGAGAAGAATTACGGTAAGGGATCGGTCATGAAGCTCGGAGACAAAAGCGCACATATGAACATCGAGACCGTGCCCACAGGTTCGCTCAGTCTCGATATCGCGCTCGGACTCGGCGGAGTTCCCAAGGGACGTATCATAGAGATATACGGACCCGAGTCCAGCGGTAAGACTACTGTTGCGCTCCACATGATCGCCGAGGTTCAGAAGAGGAACGGCATTGCCGGCTTTATCGACGCGGAGCACGCGCTCGATCCCGTATATGCGAAGAATATCGGAGTTGATATAGATAATCTCTATATTTCCCAGCCGGATAACGGAGAGCAGGCACTGGAGATCGCCGAGACCATGGTACGTTCCGGTGCTGTGGATATCATCGTTATCGACTCTGTAGCCGCACTGGTACCGAAGGCCGAGATCGAGGGCGAGATGGGTGACTCCCATGTGGGTCTCCATGCACGTCTGATGTCTCAGGCGCTCAGAAAGCTGACCGGCGTTGTCAGCCGCACAAACTGTATCGTTATCTTTATCAACCAGCTTCGTGAGAAGGTCGGCGTTATGTTTGGCAATCCCGAGACCACTACCGGCGGACGCGCGCTGAAGTTCTACGCTTCAGTCAGGATGGATGTACGCAAGATCGACATCATCAAGAACGCAGGTGAGATCATCGGTAACCGCACCAGGATCAAGGTTGTTAAGAATAAGATCGCTCCGCCTTTCAAGGAGGCAGAGTTCGATATCATGTACGGTAAGGGTATCTCGCGTGAGGGCGATGTGCTCGACCTTGCTGCGAACGAGAACATTATCGTGAAGTCCGGCGCATGGTTCGCATATAACGGAGATAAGATCGGACAGGGTCGTGAGAACGCGAAGCTCTGGCTGCTCCAGAATCCTGCGGCCATGGCTGAGATAGAGGCGAAAGTCAGGGCGAAGCTCTGTGTAGCTCCTAATGCGGATGCGAATGAGGAGATCGGCGAATTCGATGAGGACGCGGAAGACAAGGACTGAGTATCTTGAGCAGCTGTCGGAGGAGGAACTCTACCGGCACGCGGTGAACAAAACCCTCTACATATTGGAGCATACGGATAAGTCCGAAGCGGATCTGCGCAGAAAGCTGAAGGAAGCGGCATATCCCGAGGATATCATCGAACGTGCCCTGCAATATGTGCGGGAGTATCATTATATAGATGATGCACGTTTTGCGCTTAATTATGTCAGGATGCATGCGGCGGCGTTGAGCCGCCGCGAGCTTTCGAATAAGCTTCTTCAGAAGGGGATATCGCGTGAGTATATAGATTCAGCGTTTGAAGCCTATGAGGAGGAGCAGGCCGGACTTGCTGCACGCTCTGCGGGCAGTGATGATCCCGATTCGGATATAGCTTCGCTTTCCACGGAGGAGCAGGCGGCAGTGCGCGCACTCAGAAAGAAGCTGAACGGCCGGACTGTCCTCGACGACGCTTCGAAGCAGAAGGCAGTTGCGTATATGTACCGGAAGGGATTTGCGCGCGATGCGATCTACAGGGCTTTTGACATCCTTGAAGTAAGTGTCGATGCGGATGCGTTTACGGATTGATTATGAACAGGAATATTACCAATAAGATCAATTATTTTCTTGATAATATTGTACCGCCGGCTCTCAGGGACAGCCGCTTTTTTACGAAGCTGATGTTCCGTGCGGCCCTCGGGAAGAAGTATAAGGCATATATGCGGTTTAAGGAAGAAGTTCCGTATCTTACCGAGGACCGGATCAGCGCCTATTATTCAGAACTTGCGGATACTTTTATGGACAGGGATACCGATATCAACGGCCCCTGTCTTGAGCGTATAAGAAAGGATGTCAGGGGACACAGGATACTTGATATCGCTACAGGCAGGGGGTATCTCGCCGGACTCTTATACAGTGACGATCCTGGCAGGAGCATAGTGGGTGCCGATGTGGTACCGCCTCAGCCGGCTGAGGGGATAGAGTTTGTGAAGGCATCGATCACATCGCTGCCTTTTGCGGACGGAGAGTTTGATACCGTGATATGCGCTCACACACTGGAGCATATTGTTGATTCTGAGAAGGCTTTGAAGGAACTGCGCCGCGTCTGCAGGGGACGTCTGATCGTAGTTCTTCCGAAGCAGAGAGAGTATAAGTACACATTCGACCTGCACGTTCATTTCTTCCCTTACAGGTATAATGTTGAGCAGTTCCTCGGCACAGCAGGAACATTGGAGAAGCTGGGCGGAGACTGGTACTTTGTTGAGGATATCGGGGCATGAGAGAGTTTCTGAAAAAAGACAGCGTCAGGGAGGCCGTGATGTATCTGTTCATTGGCGGTCTCACGACTTTGGTGGGCCTGGGCTCATACTGGCTGCTGACGAAGACTGTCCTCAATCCCGAGATCGGTCTGCAGCTTCAGGCTGCGAACTGTATATCCTGGGTGCTGGCAGTGGCATTCGCATATGTCACCAACAGGATATTTGTATTCAGAAGCCATAACGATAATATCCTTGCAGAGGCAGGGAAGTTCTGTATGTCAAGACTGGCAACTCTCGGACTTGACATGCTTTTTATGTTTATAACCGTCACTCTGTGCGGCTTCAACGACAAGTGGATGAAGCTGATCTCCACTGTGCTCGTGACCGTTGCGAACTATATCCTGAGCAAGCTTTTGGTGTTCATAAAGAAGGATAAGACAGATAAGTAAAAAAATTTCAAAAAACCTCTTTACATTTCTGAAAATAGGGTATATAATACAAACAATTCAAATAATTCATACGATTCAGCACTCTGCTGACAATTCTTTTTGGTGCTTACGACACCGTATATCTTTCAAAATCTTTTATCGTATTTCAAAAGATTCCGATTGAACGATCACAATTTTATAAGGGGGATTTATGCGCAAAAGCAAAAGAAACAGGCTTTTTAAGGCTGTAGGGGGAGCATTGGCCGCAGTGACCGTTATTGCGGCAGGATTATGGTTCGGCCATTCGAAAATGGAAGTCTTACGTACCAGGATAGGGGAACTGACTGTCGCAGCGGAGGAACAAAAGAGCAGAATGTCGAGGGTTCTTTGCATAGGCCGCGACGTCGGGGCAGGCGAGAAGCTCAACCCCGGAGATATCTACACTGCGGAAGTTCCGATGGATGCGGTTCCTGCCGACTGTATGCTGTCGGTATCGGAGATCGATGGCAGTATTCTTCGTATACCCGTTATGAAAGGGGCGTACATTACGTCAGGAATGCTGGTAGGCGAGACGCCGGGAGTTGATGAGAGAGAACTGCGATACGGCTGTATAAGATATGATTCGGAAGTCGGATTGGGAGACTCAATAGATGTACGTGTGCGGTATCCCGATGGCACGGATTACGTGGTTTTGTCAAAGAAGCCTGTTTTTGGTTTGGATGAGCAGGGCCTTCTGCTGCGAGTTCGGGAAGAGGAGATCCTGCTTATGGACAGTGCAGTGGTTGATGCATCGCTGTTCGAAGGAACTTTCCTTTATGCGGTCGAGTATGTAGAGGACCTGATCCAGGAGGCGGCTATAGTAAACTATACGCCTGCACCCGCCGTGATCGAGCTGATCGGCAGAGACCCAAACATTGTTAAAGCGGCCACAGAATATCTGAGTATGGGGCTCAGGAATGACATTGAGGGGAGAATGATGAGAGATGAAGGCGATTGATGTAAACGGATACCGGTATCATGATATAGTGCTGTATTTATCTTCATTGCTTACGGCACTCGGTGAAAAAGTATTCGTACGCGATATGACGGACGATATGTCGATATACCGCTATCTGCCCGAGGTAAAAGGAATAGGAGACGGCGAGCCGCTTGAACTGAAAGGGGTTGAATTTGCACAGGGCAACATAGCTGTACCTGAGGAGACCACATTCTGTTTTAACTTGTGGGAACCGGCGAAAAGTCTCTGTTTTGTAAGGGAAGAGAGCGCAAGCGATTTCAAGTTGTTTATCACCGACGAGGAGCCGATGCATGAGAAGGATATGGACTGTTCCATGCGTTTTTCGGCACTCGGAACGGGAGGATACACCGAAAACGACTCTTTTTTCGTAATCCGTGATTACGTGGGTATGGTTATGCAGGACCTTATCGGGATGTTTTCGGGCAGCGGGAAAGCCAGGGTTTTCCGTCTCCCTTATTCGGAAAAAGACAGAAAGGCAGAACTTTATCTCACCGTGCGCGATGATATCAGCTTTCGGAACATTTCGGATAAAATGAGCTGTCTGTTGGAAGAACTGATAGCAAGGCTCAGACCGGGGACAGGCTGCGGAGAGTTCGAGAGAGCTTTTAAGACAGTCATGAGAGGAGGATACCGATGAAGATCGCATTTTGGTCGCCATTGCACGGTACTGGTGCAACAGCAAATCTTATGGCGTTGATGCTGGCGATATCTGAAGAGAGCGACAGATCGATCCTGCTGACACAGACGCATTTCTGTATGAACGATCTTGAGGGTCCGCTGGTAAGCGAACTTGAAGGGGCGGACAGAGACGATTATTTCTTTAACATGGGCATAGACGCCGTCATAAAATACTTTAAGGCCGGAATGCTCTCCAGAGAAATACTTGAGGGCTGTGCGACAGACATTACCGACAGGATATCATTGCTTGCCGGAACGAGACAGTGTTCGCGGACAGCGTTTGAGAACGGAATGGTAAGCAGGATCGTAGAGCATATCTTTGACGCTTCCCAGGAGTTTTACGATTGGGTGGTGATCGATACGAATTCGGGGTTCTCGGAAGCCAGCACATCGATACTGAAGGATGCCGATATAGTGGCGGTGACACTCAGGCAGAACAGATCATTGCTGGATGAGCTGTTCAAAAGCAAAGAATTTCTCGAATTGGATCATGAAAGGATTTTTTATCTTTTCGGGTCATATGATCCTGACTCAAAATATAATCTGAACAATCTGAGACATATCTACGGAAAGATCAATTCTTTAAACTCCGCGGGACTCCCGCACTGTACCGGATATATGGACGCGTTATGCGATAAGAAAGCTACGGGATATATAAGATCTGGGCTGAGAGACAGAGAACGAAGTGACAGAGAGTTTTTTACTGCCTTGAAAGAGGCGTCAAAAAAGTTTATGTCCATGGCGGCAAAGGCAGGTAGAGGTGCATGAATATAATCGCGTTTGGCTGTATTGCGGGACTTTTATGTCTTTTGGGGGCCGGATATTACTACCGAAAGGGAAAGCGTTCACCGAGTAAGGATGACAGCAGCAGTATAAGAAGTTTTGACGAGCTTGCAGAGGCGGTAAGAAGTGCGGTAAATGAGGTTCTGAATACAGATCTGGACGGAAGCGGTCTTGCGGAGACGGAGATTAAGAAGAGAAAAAGACAGCAGGCCAAGCTCAGATTATCCACGAGGCAGGCCTGCTTCGGAGATACGGGATCCTCGGAGTATCTGAAAGAGTATATCAAGGAACTTCTGATAAACAGGCTCGGCATAAATGAGGGGACTATCTGCCGGATAATCCCGTTCAACGAATCGGGATCTATGACTGCGACAGAACTGTTTGAGTATATGTATATGATCTACAGAAGACATTACGGGATTCATGTGTTTGGACGTATGGTAAAGGATCATGCATTTAACGAGGCCAAAGCCGATGAGGAAGGAAAACCGGTCTATTCAATAGATGAAGCAGACATAAGAAGGGCATTTTTGGATTGCGGACTTGAGCCGGATTATACGGATATGCTCGAGACGCTGACTCAAAGATGCTATGAGAAGCTGTACGGACATGATGTGGCCGATCTCCTTATCATGGATCCCGACATCGACGGTGTATCCGGAGGTGTGGGCGGCTGCACAAGAATTGAGTACAGCTATCTGGAAGAACTGATGAGTCCAAAGGCCGGTACAAAAAAGATCAATTCATATGATGTCATTTACTGTGTATTCCGCGGAAGGCTGATCAGAATGAAATTCCTTAGCTTTGGGAGGGAAGAAACACTGGAAAGAGTTGTAAAGAATATTTATCGATATAATTCAAAAACAACACTCTCGAAGCGAAATCCCGTGATCCATGCTTCAATGAAAAACAATTCGAGAATAGTGGTTGCACGTCCGCCCGTATCCGATTCCTGGGCCTTCTATGTCAGGAAATTCGCGAGCACGGACGCAAGAAAGATAGAGTCACTGATCACCGATAAAAACGCCGACAGAGTGATCGCATTGCTTAAGAGTATTGTCGAAGCCGAATGCAACTTTGTTATCAGCGGTAATACCGGCGGCGGAAAGACTACTTTACTAAAGTCTCTGATAGGATACATCAATCCTTCTTATACGCTCAGGGTGATTGAATCTTCTTTTGAGCTGAACATTAATAATCTGTACCCGGACAGAAATGTTCATGTTATGCAGGAACGCGGTGATTTTTCTATTTACGATGCGATCACAGCCAGCAAGAAGATGGATACGGATGTGCTGATCCTGGGAGAGGTTAATGAGCCGAAAGTAGCCGGAGCCTTTATCCAGGTGGCGCAGTCGGGTTCAAGAATGGCGATAACTACGCTGCACCATGAAACAACGCAGAAACTGATCGAGTACCTGAGAAATGCACTTGTATGCGAATTCGGATTAACGGATGTGCATGTGGCGCAGAAGCAGGTGATCGATTCAGTGAGCTTTGATGTACATATGGTGCATGATGTTACCGGTCACCATTTTATTGAGAGGATCACTCAGATCATTCCTTCTCAAAAGGATGAACAGTATGAATTAAGGGATATTGTTGTATTTGATACAGAGAAGAAGATGTATCGGTTTGTGGGAGAGGTTTCGCCTTCGATGACCGTACTCCTTAAGGAGGCGGCAGGATGATGGTGCTCTATATTACTGTACTTGGGGTGTTTCTGATATATGTCTTTTGTAATGAAATGACATACTCCGGATCTGTCAAACGGGAAGCCGCTTTTTTGGCGGACTTTGACGAATTCTTAAGTCATGTCAGACACTTCTATTATTATACCAATTCTGCGGAGGACGCTATTTTCTACAGCATCCCCAAGTGCAGTAAAAAAATCAGGCCGATATTGGAAGAACTTCTGGGATGTCTGGAGAGCGAAGACAGGGTACGGATGCTGTCGGATATTTCGGGAGGGCGTCATAAATACGTACGCCTTTTTACTTCTCTGGTAATGACGGTTTCCGAGAACGGAGATCTGTTCGAAGGGAGCAGTTCGGTTTTCCTTGACTCCGTCATGCAGCTCAGATGCGATGTCCAAGGGGAAAAACGCTATCTGGAGGGACGAAAGCACAGATTTACCGGGCTGGGACTGACAGCGGCGCTCCCTTCGGTTGCAGTACCCGCTGTTGCGGCATGGGGAAGTGACACGATACCTTCTCTTAAGAGTTTTTATTACGGCAGAGGAGGCGGAGTGATGCTCTGTCTGATATTGATCATGACGTATCTTTGTTATACGGCGATCACTTACCTCAGAGAAGGGCACAGACCTGCGGAGAAACCTTTTTCCGGTATGATAGCGAAGATAACTGCCGGAAAGGGGATACCGGCGAAAATGGTCGCACTGGTCAGGGGCTGGAAGAAAAGCCTTGAGGCAGACGTACTGTTCAGAAAGACCGTACTGGCTGCGGCCGCTGTGATCATAATGGTTCCGGTACTCGCTGCGGGCCATGCAGGGACCAGAAGACTGCTGACAGATGACGTAAGCGATGTTGAAAATGTAAGCGATACTGCAGACGGGAATCAGCTTAAAGCTATGAAGTCAGCGATACCAAAGTTCATGCATGAATATATTGGGAAAGATCTGCCTGAAGAGGACAGACTCGCTGAAATGCTTCTTGATGAACCGGGTTTCAGGAGCAAAACGGTAGCGGCAGATTCGGCAGCAGAGATAGTCGGCAGGTTGAAGCGTTATCGCAGGGAGGTGTTCGGCTTTTCGGACATTCTCATTGTTATCGCGGCAGCAGGACTTGCATTTGTATTTCCTGATGTGGGAAGGATATTCAAAAATGCGCTTTTGGACGGACAGAAGCAGGACGAGGTTATGAGATTCCAAAGCCTTATCAACATGCAGAAGCGGGTTCCGGGCATTACTCCGGTTGAGATACTTGAGAGCATGGAGGCTTTCTCGGACATTTTCAGGAACAGTCTGCAGCAGTGCATCAATAATTTCAGTGTCAATGATGAACTGGCGCTGACAGAGCTGTTTGAAGCTGAAGATTATCCTGAATTCAGAAAACTGACCGACTGCTTCATGGCTGTTGATGAAGCCGGAGTGGAGAATGCGTTTGAAGAGGTTACGGCGCAGATCACTTCATTCAGGGAAAGCAGGGAATTGGACAGGACTATACTTATGGACAACAATGTTTTGCTGGCTTCTTTGCTTGCGGTTATTCCGGGCGGGCTGGTGCTGTTCGGGTATCTGCTTATTCCGTTTATGGCAAGAGCGATGACTATGTTTAACGATTATCAGGATGCGCTCAGGGGTTATATGAATTGAGCAGCTATAGGAGAAAAAGGTGAAAAGAAACAGGTTTGAAATTGCGCCTCAGGCGCTGTTGCTGGCCGCGGGAGTGATACTCTCCGTGGTCCTGATCTCAATAATGGTCATGCAGTTTGAGCAGGCAAGGAAGATGTCCGATGTTGTTTCCGGGAAAATGATAGAGGACACCGAGCGACTCAGAAACAGCGGGATCATGCAGTATGACGGATTGAGGGTCAGCGGTGCGGAGGTGAGAAATTTCTATAAGCTTTACCTGACCGCGACAGGGCCGAAAGGCTTTGAGAAGCTGATAGTAAAGAACAGCGGAGCGGAAAAGAGCTACACAAGATCGGGGAACTTTTCGGAGCTGACCGATACATCGGCCGGCAGCTATGTGGCTCCGACCGATATCTATCTTTGCACCGTTGAGCAGAATGCCAATGGGATCATCACAAATGTGATCTTTATTCTTGAAAAATAATTATAAGGGGGATTATTTCTATGCGCAGACGTAATGCGATCGATATTTCGGTAAAAGGACTTGTTTTGGCGGTGGTTGTTATCATCGCGTTGGTTTTAAGTGCGATATCACTGTATATGGTATCCAGGTCAAAGAGCACGATCAATGACGGAAATACTCAGTATGCTGAGATGATGAGCGATTATTCAGAGATCAATGCAACAATCTATGACGGTCTGTATGTTTCCGGCGATAAGGTTATTGAAGTGATCAAAGACTGTTCGGCGGATCTGAACGAAGGCGTTCAGGTTCTTACTCTGATGAACACCGGAAAGGCTGAAGGAACAGACGGCGCATCGACAAAAGACAAATATGACCAGTACAAGGCCGGAAGCGAGTACACGATCGTTAACAAGAGCAACAACTCATATATCAATCCGACCGGCACTTTTGTAGGCTCCGTGGATAAAAACGCGAATGGGATGGTAACGAGCATCATTTTCCGACAGATAAACTGATGAGCGGAGATGTGGGAAGAGGTGCGGCTCTGCTGCTGGCGGTACTGCTGGGAGTATTCGCACCTCTGTGCCTCGCCGCAGGGAGAGCAGACCGAAATGAACAATATGCCCTGCAGGAGGCACTGGATGATTTTACCGCCAAAGTAGATGTTCAGAGTGCCGTAACTCTTGCCGATTATGAGAAAACGCTGGCAGAGCTTGCCCGCACGGGAAGCATTTGCAGCGTAGAGATGTTTATAGGGAAACGTTTTTCGAAAGAGGCCGGAGTGCAGACTTTGCAAGGAAGTTATATGGCCGGACATGTGCATACTTCGGATTGTTATGCAGGTCATAATCATAAGGCGGAAGGATGCGCTTATCATTCGCATTCTTCTGCATGCTATTGCGGCGGTAGAATGACCAGATGCTACAAGACCGATTATAGCAGCAGAACCTGCTATTCATGCGGAGGAAGCGGACAGACGGGGACCAGTGAAACCTGTTCATCTTGTTCGGGGGCAGGAGGCAGCTACAAAGACATAAAATGCAACTGTTCCAACGGAATGATCTATTACCCCGCGACATGCGGAAGCTGCGGGGGAAGCGGCGTGACTTCCAAGGGAAAAACATGCAAGAAATGCGGCGGAACAGGCAATGTAGATGCAAAGAAGACACACGATTATTGCGGCGGAACAGGCTACATTAATTCTTGGGTCAGATGCTCTGAATGTAAAGGGAGCGGAACGATCTCGAATATTAAGACCTGCTCTTCGTGCGGCGGATCGGGAAGCGTATCCAGTTCGGTCAGTTATTATTGCTGTTCGGTATGCGGGAAAGGATCGACGACATCTTACGGGGGGCCTTGCGGGAAAAAGATATGCGGAATTGAAAAGGACGGCTGGCAATGCGGCATTGAAAAGGATGACAATAACCCACTGTGCAGCAGGATCATTGTTGATGCGGAATACAAGTCGCAGCAGTTTCTTACTGCGGGGGATTTTATGTCAGATATTGACAGGACCATTGTATTCAAATACCTGGACGGAAGCAGCGGAAACTGCATTGCCGGGCTTGATGGAAGCGATCCGGATGAACCGCTTACAGCCGGTATGTTTCGCACGAATCTGGTTTATACGGGGCTTTTCCTGAATGCCCATAACAATGAAGAACGAAGATTCCCGGTAGAGGTAACGGTCGGGGAGGCAGCAGTGTCACAGATACTAGGTATTCGCGCAGTATCGCTCAAACCGGAATATCAGTCCGGAGAAGCGGGAGAGATCATTGTTTACGCAGTTTACGAAGATCGCGAAGAAACTGTGGACCCCGATGAATGCTGGGATACTTTTGACAGCCGCACGATAGGTGAACAGTTGGTGTATGTGGGCTATGAAGGCTATGTAACCACACTCACCATGTACGTCAGGAGTGATGGAGCAACAGTTACGGCTATCCCGACGGATTATGAAGAAGTACATATTACGCCGTCCGCGGACCAAAATGATGAAGCCGGCGGTCAGGAGCAAAGCGGCGGAAATGAGGACGTTCCGGAAAACGGAAATACTGATGAAAGGACCGAGGAAATAATAAGGGCAGCATATGAAGAAATGCTCGGAAGTGAGGAAATACTCGATCTGCTGGCAAAACAGGGCCGTATAGATCTTGAGGAAGGGGACGTCTTCAGCATCACGATCACGGTGGAAAAAGCCGATCACAGAGGTTTTTCAGGATTGTTCAGACGCGCCAAAGAAAGAAAATATACATCGGGGACGGTGATCAGATGAACGAGAGCATCAAGCAGGTACTTATCATGGCGGTTGCCGGGATACTATTCTGTCTGGCTGTAACAGTATTATTGCTGGAGATCAAGGCAGTATCGGAAATGGGGAAAGCAGCTGCCGCACAAAATTATGCGGTTTGGGAGAAAGGATCTGGGGATATATGCGGGGAGTAGATATGAAGCTGATACTTGAGACCTTTTTGGGTATTGCTGTCGGGATTTTGCTTACGGTACCTGTTCATGAGAGCGGACACCTTCTGGGAGGACTGATGACCGGATACAGGTTTTCTTCGATAGGTATTCTGGGCGTGTACCTGTGCAGGGATGAAGATGGTTTCAGGCTGAAGAAAAGAAAGGATTCACCGATCGGTCAGTGCATAATGTATCCTGACAGACCTGACAGGACGCCGGTGATCCTTGTTTCGGGAGGAATACTGGCAAATCTTGCTGTGGGAGCTTTTTTTACATGGATCGGAGTCGGAGCAAAAAGCATGGACGCCACTGCAGTCTTTCTCAGTGCCGGCGGGATAATGGCGGCGCTTGGGATCCTGAACGCGGTACCGTTTTCCAGAACAAATGATGCAGCTACATTTAGGGATATAGTCAGATTCGAAGGAGCAGGCAAGCTCTATAACAGACTGATGTGCGTTTATTCGGAGCTGGAAAAAGGCAGAATGCCTGCAGGGCTGAGTGCGCGGAACCTGAAACTTGGCGTCGATATCCGAAAAGGCAGAGTACGGATTGACTCCGGACATTTTTCAGGCTGTACGATAGCTGAAGAGCTTTTATATTACAGGCATCTGAAAGAGGCTGAGATCATCGCAGAAGAAAAGGGAGCATTGAGGGAGGAAGCGGTATATGACATCTGAACCCCTGGGAATGCTGGCCGATATTGCTGCGGCCGTGGTGATAATGTTCATCTTCCCGATCCTGTGCGTTATGGGAATGCGGGAAAAGCTGACAGACCGATATGTGCATGGAATAGCCAGGCAGTTTGTTGAAACGGTTTGTTCTGAAGGCTGTATCGATGAAAACCTGTATGAGGCATTTATAGCACGGATCGCAGCGGCAGGCGGGGGCAGAGAAATAGATATCACGGAAACCATACCGAGATATGAACCTGTATACGTGAACGATATCTTTACCGGCGAGGTCGCAGAATATGAAGATATACGGGGAACCGAAGAAATACTGTCTGAAATATATTCGGAAAGCGGATGCCGATGCGCCTCGGATGCCAGGATATGTATTGAGATCTATGATGGTAAAACCGGCCTTGTAAGATGCTCGGGAACTGTAAAAGGACGGGTAAGGAAATGAGGATATATCATTTTACGTTGATATTTGCGGTTTTTGCGGTGATCATGCTTGCCATGGCGGCTTTTTCGATCGAAGAGACACTGGATGAAGAAAGACGCGCGGATAATCTTGATCTTTTGCTTGATAAGGCTTCTCAAAGTGCTGCAGATGTTTTGAAAGAAGCACATGCTTCGGGTGTATATGGTGTAAGAGACTTGTCGGTCGATACTTTTTTTGCTTCACTTGCGGCGGGACTGGGCTTATCCGACGGAACACCGGCACTTACCATGCTTCGGTTGTATGTGCCGGTTATCGTTGTTGCCGATGGGGATATTATGTACGTTTGTTACGATGAATTCGGGAGATCGGATGACGGTACCTCAACTTTGGTCAGGAAATGGAGTGATCCGATCACCAGAGAACACGGCAAGTTTGAAAAGTGCCTCGATTATTATTGCAATAAGCATAATGAGGTGGCTCAAAGAGCCGGGATAACATATATCTTTAATATTCCGGAGACAGAAGGCGGGATTTACCTGCGCGGCAATGAAGGCGCCGGCTTTTTTGCATTGTTTCAGGGGTATCCATCCGAAAGGTCGGACGGAAAGACATACAACAGCTATTCCTTTGCGGGAACAGGGATTGATGAAGCTGAGCAGTTTTTTATTAATCTGGAAGGAGAAGGTTTTTCTTCCGAAAGATACTTTCACAGAAGGAACTGCAGGTTTCTTACCGAAGAGAGTATAATGTTCGGCTCAAAAAAGAAATGTGCTGCATTCGGTGCGTTTGAATGTCCGGAATGCGGAGATTGATACAGCCGGGACGCTAAAAAAGGAGGGTTATTTATGTGGAAAAAGGTTGCGGCGATAGGATTGCTTGTCATTCTGATGGTGTCTTTTGCCATACCGGAGAGAAGAGTGACTGCAGCGGCGGGAAAAACCACTGTTGGTGATTTTATTACGATGCTGGAGGATGCAGATGACCGGATCGTCGTAAAGACCAATCTGAAACGGAATAAGAAGCTGATACTGCAGGATGCCTGCGTATTGCTCGTAAAAGCGTATGAGAGTCTGTATGGCAAAAAGATCTCGAAGACAGAGACAAACTTTATCATCAAAAACAGGATATACGAGTCCGGCCGGATACCATCCAAGAGGATTAAATGGATGGCGAAGGCTTATGCGTATGGTCTCATCTCAGGAGAAAAAACAGCCGATTATTCGGCATTGCGGCTTTTTAAACCCAAGGCAAAATGCTCTCGCAGCGCATGCAGGAAGATGATAGACAGGCTGCTGCATGAAAACAGCAGGTATAAGCTGACTTCCGATTTTCAGATGCTGAGGATATCTCAAAAGAACCGGCCCAAATTGGAAAAACTCTATCCGTATATACTCGACAGTTTTCCGAACGGTTATTATGACTGCATGTTTAATTTTATGGTTCATCAGGCGAAGGTATTTGAAGCAAAAGACTCTCCTCTGTGGAATGCCCGGGGATGCACGGATTACTGTAAAGTAATGACCTGGGACACAACTTTTTCAAAACTGACTTTTGAGGATCGGCTGGGTATCATATGCGATTATGACGATGACGACAGACTGAAGGTATATTGCGCGTATCTGACGCCTGCCGAGTATGATGCCGGAGCTGCCGGCAGAAACAAGGTAACAGGATATCTCGGAATGGCGATGAACAATGAGCGGAAGCAGGCTATGGCTGATACTGCCGAAGAATACGCGATGCGAGTACTGAATATAGATTACAGGACTATTGCCGATGATATCGAATGGCAGGAGTATATGCTGAAAAACGGGATAGACCGGAGTGATATTGACAGATATATAAAGGAGTGCATTGAGGACGAGCTTATCATTGAATGTGACATGACGGCAGCCGATATTTCAGGCATTTATTTCGACAAGACACCGTTTACTTTTTCAAGAAGTGAAGGTGTGGTGAGAACCTATGCTCATTACAGAGTGGTAAGTGACAACGGGAAGGCATTTCCTTTTGATGAGCTTACGATATCGAACGGCGCAGGGACACAGTGCCTCAGAAATACTGTGGTAAGTGATGACGGGTATATGTTTGTATGGGCTCCGTGTAATGAATGGCAGGACGGTTATTTCGATATCGGAATGGAAAGTGATACGGAGGTCAATGCCGCGGTTTTTGATGTTATGAGATATAAGGCGGTGTATATAGAGGCGTTCGGTTATCCGTGCGAGACGCCGAGTTATTACAGAGGAACGTATACTGTTGAGGGAGCGTTGAAATACCGTAAAACAAACAGGACCAGAGAACAGTATATGGAGGAATGGGGGTATCTGTACTGCAGATAGATAGAATTAAGAAGATATCGTTTGGCATAACGATGTTTATAATACTGGTTCTTATAGCGGCGGCAGGGATAGCGTACGGGGCTGATACACCCGGAATTGATGACGATACCGTGATCACGGTCGAGCAGGCCGGTTCACTGGCACCTTCTGAGGGTAATTACGGCTGGGATTCCAGAGGCGCGATTTTCAGATACTATGCACGTAACGGAAAGACGGCGGGAAGTCTCGGAACCGTCATGTTTTGTGACAGAAGCGGGATCAGACGTCCTTTTCTGTGGGATGAATGGGGCATGGAATTCCCTGATTGGTGGGGAAAGATGCTTGCCGAGAAGATCAGAAACGAAGCGGGTGACGATAAGATCCCGGCTATACGCGAAGCATTTGCGGAGTATGTGACTTTTGAGTGTGAATGGATGATAGCGATCGGAACAAAGAGTTCTTCGGCAGGCAATAAGCTGTATAAAACACTCAGGACCGATGGCACACTGAGAGTCATGAATACTCAGAATCTTGATGACGGTTCTCCCGCTGAAGAGCTGTTTACCGGAAATGATATGGCCGGCTCGCTGTCGAAGATACTTAAGGGTGAGAACTGGGGCGATGGCAGTCAGAGTACATTTGCACAGAGAAATCCGTATTATTATGATGTGAGGATCAGATCGTTCGACGTTGATATCAGAGCCACTAACTGTACGGTCTGTGCGGCTAAAGGCTGTAAGAGCGGAAGCACGGAATGCACACATGTGCCGAAAGGAACATTTATCAATATCCCGGTGCCTATAGTGTATAACGGTGCATCATATTCCGGGGTTAAGAGCTTTGTATGGGAAGGTCAGACCGTCTCCTTTTATGATCCGGTGATCGAAGGTTATATAAGAAAAAGCCGCGGTGATGATCTGAGCGGATTGGATGGGAAGATTTCAGGCAACAATATCACGCCGACGGGAAACACAAGGATTTTTCTGTGTTATGAAGCTTTGGAACCGGCAGAGAAACTGAACGACCTAACGATAAAATATGTGGTGCTTAAAGATTCGGGGAATTCGGTAAAGGATACTGTTAAGGAAGTAAAATTGAAAGATTCTCTCACACAGGGAAGAGTGTTCAGCATAGCGCTGGATAAAACGATCAGTGCCGGCGGAAAAGAGTATCAGCTTATTCCCGGAGCCGCAACCGGCTTGTCCTATGCTTCAAATCATAAGTTTGCCAACGCGGTGAAAGGCATAAATGCATACAGGATCACCGCATCGGGTATAAATTCGGGTAAGGTCATCTATGCTACCGGAACTGAATACAAAGAGGACAGGCCGGGACTTCTGTATGTTCCTGTTCGCGAAAACAAAGTGAATGATGCAAATGATACCCAGACGGATGATACGCCGCCGGGAGGCGATACGGATACATCATATGGCGGCATCGGAGAAGATACGAACTCCGGCCAAACGGGGACGGGGCTGGTGCGAAAGTCAGAAGATCCTGCGGCAAGTATAAGATTACTGTCCGAAACTTTTGATGTTTCAAACGCAATACCGTCAACCGAGGATATTTTTATAAGAGCTGAATTTGCAGATTATCTGTATTCACTTAACGCGGTCGAAGTATCCGGAAGCTATCCGATCAGGGTGACGGTGGACTTTCCTTATGAACTGAGATGGACTGAGGAAGACGAAGATGGGAACATCGAGGAAAAGAGTTCTTATGGGACGAATACAGTTTCTGCTACTGTATACCGGGAGTACTCATATATTCATTTGAATTCGTTTGCCTATTATATTCCTGACAGTATCACTGTCGATAATAAGGCTCTTAATCCGCAGTCTGTTACCATCACGGCGGCACAGGCCGGTATATCTTCACCTTCCTGTACTCAGCCCAGAGTATACGGAGGCAGCAGGATCGGAGGAAACATTGATCTTCCGGCAGGCTGTCCGGTATCTTTGAGCGCTGCGCTTACCCTGATCGACGGGGGAGATGAGCGTCCGGAAGCCCCGCCGGCAGATACCGCTGCTGCCCAAAGTATTGCTGAGGCGGCCGTTGGACGGATGCGATGCAGAAATGATGAGCTGCTTTTTTCCGGAAGAAGCGTATTGGGTACTGTCGGATGGCATTCATACAGTGGCTCGGCGACAGCCGATACTTCCGTATTGTCTCCCGGAAGAACCGTGGTGGACAGCAGAAACGTTCTGGGACGCAATTACGTTTCCATACCGGCGAAAACCCGAAACGGGCAGTATTTGGCGACGGCACGGCTTGTGACCTATAAGCCTGCGGTTACATACGGCGGAGGAACGATAAGCTATAATCCGGTAACGTACGTTAACCCGATAAATGTGCATACGCCAATAATCTGTGAACTCCGGATTTCCGAATGCGATCCGTCAGTTCCCAATATCAGGTTCAATCAGGGACCCGGAGGCGTGGATACCGGTTCTTTTCAGGCAGTGATCGGAAGGTCTGTCTCGTACGGAATGGATGGTCATGAGAATGACAGCTGTGATTTTTGGCTGTATGTGAATAATGCGGGAAATCATCCGGTTTATGCGGGAAAGCTCGGAAGCGGATATGATTATTCGGTCAATAAAAGCGGTCTGAACGGAGGCAGCTATGTATTGGTCAATGAGGTCTATTTTCCGTTTGACGTCGTGCTGGACATAGGCAATGACCGGAATACTTCGAATGACAGGCTGCTTACAGGCGGAGATTGGTATGCGGTCAATGGGAAGCAGAGATATTATATTCCCGATTACGTGATCGAAGGTGATTATTGTATCGAGGCAAGGACCAGGTCCGTTAACTCGTTTTCAAGAGCCGATCTGGTCGCGAATTCAACGAAAAACGGATTGAGGTATCTTCGTGCCAACGATAGCCAAAGTGACTATGTTACCGCTGACAGTATCAGGATCCATGTGTCAGGGAAAATGTTTGGCTTTGCTTTGACAGGAGTTGATTCGGATGCTGAATGGCGCGCTGTTTTTGAGAAAGACGGAGTAAGCAAGCTGAGTGTGAGCGGACTGAAAGACGGAACCTTGACTGCAGTGCTGCCTCAGGGCAAAACTGCGAAAGATAAGCTGAAGGACTATTATTTCTATTATTCCGCGGGAATAGCCAACGAACTGGGACTTAAGACCGGAAGGCACTCAAAGTTTGTGCTGCCGATGATCGCAGGATGCTCGCCGAATGCTTCGATGCAGAATTCTGGGGCGCTCAAAGCAGGATACACCTGGAAATTCCGGTTATTCACGAGCGGCAGCAGAATGGCGCGGGAAGCGGCATATGTCATTATAGAGCCTCGTTTCCGATGGTTGTCATCGGACGGAAAGAGCAGCAGTTCATATGAAAATACAAAGATAACATATGCAGAGACTGTGAACGGAGTGTTGAAAAGAGACAGGGAACCGGAGAAGAGCATAAGAATTCTTACGCATAAGGAAGCTGAGGCCGGTAATGACCGGCTGCAGCTTTGGGAATTCGTCTATAATGTGCCCTCAAAGTATACGGTCATGGTAAATGGTAAACAGGTAAGAGACGGCTATCTGATCATCAACTTTGTTATTACGGGTTTTTCTGCCAACGGTGAAGCCATAATGTCATACGATGCGGCTGAAAATAATGACGGTTACTGCAATATGTGGTCGGTGGAGCAGCAGGAACTGAATCGGGTGGATTATTACGGTAAGAGTTTTGCATTCCGCTATGGTGACGTTGCAGTTCTTGATTTGAGAGAATCGAAAGGGGACGATTTTGTGATTGATCACCGATATTAAGCGGACTTAGATTCAATTGCATCATTTTGAAGAAAATGATGCAATTGATATTGACAATGAGTATATTGAATGCTACCATTTAATTGCATCATTTGCATAGAAATGAGTAAATTGAAATATAAATGAGGATATTAAATGAGACCATTCAATTATAGCAATAATTGGGAAAAACTATTAACACCTGATATCGTAGCTCTTCTTACGCAGATTCATGAGTATAAAGGGGAGCAGTCTTTGTTTATAGAGGCTAAAGCAGATACGCTGACAAGACTTGTAGAGATTGCGAAGATTCAAAGTACCGAGGCGTCAAACAGGATTGAAGGTATCTATACTTCTGATGACAGGCTGAGAACAATTATCAAAGATAAAACTGCGCCTAAAACGCGAAATGAGCGTGAGATTGCCGGATACAGGGATGTCCTTAATACGATTCATGAAAGCCATGATTATATTTCAATCCGCCCGAATA
Source organism: uncultured Clostridia bacterium (assembly GCA_947304065.1). Classification (GTDB taxonomy): domain Bacteria; phylum Bacillota; class Clostridia; order Lachnospirales; family Lachnospiraceae; genus RUG11977. The sequence goes on from CAMZAI010000007.1 coordinate 21,148, forward strand.
TGATCCTTCAACTTCACAGGGATATGTATAGATATGAAGGATATGATATCGGCGGAAAATATAAGGCTGCTGACAATATTATAGAGGAAGAGGATGAGCAGGGAAATACGGTCGTTCGTTTCAAACCGGTTTCTGCGTGGGAAACACCCGAGGCAATGGAGAATCTTTGCAACGAGTTTGAGAAGGCTCTTGGTATCGGAATTATAGATCCGCTTCTTCTGATATCGATGTTCATATTGGATTTCCTATGCATCCATCCGTTTAATGACGGTAATGGAAGAATGAGCAGATTGCTTACTTTATTGATGCTTTACAGAGCCGGATATATTGTGGGTAAATATATCAGCATCGAGCATCTGATAGAAAAGACAAAAGAATCTTATTATGAATGTCTGCAGGAAAGCTCTTTTGGGTGGCATGAAGGAGAGAATGATTATGTCCCGTTTGTTCGGTATATGCTGGGTGTTATAGTAGCGGCATACAGGGATTTCTCTGATAGGGTACGCGTTTTGGTCATTGGCGGTCTTTCAAAACCTGAGCGTGTGGCAGAACTGATAAAAAACTCATACGGAGAGATTACAAAGTCACAGATCATGGAAAAATGCCCGGACATAAGTCGTATAACAGTAGAAAGAGCATTAGCAGGATTGTTGTCATCGGAACGTATTATTAAAATTGGCGGCGGAAGATATACAAAGTATGTTTGGAACAGAGACAGATAGAAATCCCGGCAAATGAAAAGGCATGACAAAAGTCACGCCTTAATTAATTTCAACTTCTTCACTCTGCAATAAACAGTACTCCGAGCGTTCCGGGGCCGCAATGAGATGCAACTACGCTGCCGGCGTCGGTTTCAAGGATCTCGTCAAAATGATGGAGGCCCTCGAGGTATTCTCTGACAGAATCTACGATAGCCTTGTCACACGGGGAATGTGTGATGAATACGCGGTCCTTGCGGGCGCGCAGGAGGTCCTGCTCCATATCCTTTACATATTCCAGAACGTACTTGCGGTTGCTTCCGCGATATTTCTGCTCGGGATGCATCGCGCCGTCAGATACGGCGATGCGGGGGTGAAGCTTTAAGACCGAACCTACCAGAGCGGCAAGTCCTGAGCAGCGTCCTCCGCGGTGGAGATATACGAGAGTATCGATCACGAAGCTCGCGCGTACCTTGTCTTTTATCGCTTCAATCTCTGCTACGATCTCGGATGCGGTTTTGCCTTCCGCGGCCAGTTCAGCGGCACGGATGATCTGCAGGCCGATACCGGTCGAGAGGTTGGCCGAGTCGATGATATGTACGCGGTCGGACATTTCCATGTTTTCAGCGGCGAGTCTTGCGTTATTGAAGCTGGCGGACATCTGGGATGAGATGGTGAAGATCACATATTCATCGTCTCCGTCGGGATCGAGAAATCTGCAGATATCTTCGATTCCGGGTGCTGCTGTCTTGGGGGTCTGGCCATGGGCGTCAGACCATTCATAAAGCTTTTCGGGCGTGATATTGAGCCCGTCGAGATATTCCTCTTCTCCGAGACGTACATAGAGCGGAATGATGCGTATTCCGTAGCGCTCAGTCAGTTCCTTCGAAAGATCGCAGGTGCTGTCCGCAAGAATTTTAACCATTTCCGGTTCCTCCTATATGGGTTTGATATTAGTATACCACTTATCGAAAAAAAATAGAAGAAAGAAAAAAGCAGGGACTGTCTTTCGCGTCCCTGCTTTTAGCATCAATCTGCGTATCTTGTATACCCGTAAACAAACCCGCATGTATCGATGTCGATCACACGACCCCAGTGGATCGAATAATTGTAGTTTCCTTCAGCGATAGTGATCTGTGTTCCGTCTATCTTCAGGACGACTACCGAATGCGTATCGTTGTTGATCCTAATGATGTCGCCGACGCGGATCCGGGATTTATCGGTAAACTGGTATGCCGGAACATCTCCGAATGCGGCGTCGCTCGCGATCATCGCGAAGGCCTGACAGCCCATTCCCGTGAATCCGCCGTAACCGAGACCTGAAGCTACATTGCGATCCCAATAGTAAGTGTCTGCATTAGTCCAGGGAGTACCTTCGGGGTACTGAGCCTTGAGGGCAATGATCGCATTGTAGACAGCTTCATCGTTCGATGCGGTGTCAGTCGTTCCGGGGGCTTCGGGAACGTCCGTGCCGGTATCGCCTGTTCCGGGCTCATTGGTCTCGGGAGTCTTGGGCTCCGGTTCCCTGATGCGGACCGTAACGGTGCACTTATAGGTTTTGCCGGCGTTCTTGACTTTGATCTTGGCCGTGCCTTCGGAGATCGCGGTCACGGTTCCCTTCGAGCTGACCGTGGCTACAGCCTTTTTGGTCGAGGAGAATTTGACCTTGCCGGTCGCGTTCTTCAATTTGAGCTTATATGTGTCGCCTACATACAGAGATATCTTTTTCTTGTTGAGTTTCACCGTGGCTGCGGAGACCGGAACGGTCGCGGTTAGTCCTGCGAGCATCACGATCGACAGGGCGAGCCCCAGGAATCTGACCAGCTTACGGATGAGATCCGTTTTTTTCATCATGAGCACCTCCACTTTCTCGCGGCGTCACAGTTTGTGTCTGCCGCCGATCATTTATTTAATTATATCACAGTCAAAGGTTTATGGTATACTAATTCTGTTACAGCATGCGGAAGAACGGTCGACAGGGCGGTTCGGGCGGGGTATACTGATGACGTGGGTTTATGGAAGCATAAAGAAAGGGGAAGGTTATGGCTGATATTATCAAGATCGATTCAAATACCTGGAGGATAGAGGACGGAATGGTCCGGTTCTACCTTTTTTGCGGCGAGACAAAAGCTGCGCTGATCGACTCGGGGATGACGACCGAAAATGCGAGGGAGATTGCGGAGGGGCTTACACAGCTGCCGCTCATCATGATCAATACGCATGCGGACCGTGACCATGTTGCGGGGAATCCGGCGTTTGAGGAGTCTTATATGGCTCCGGCCGAAGAAGACAATTACCGTGCGAACCATAAAGACGGCAGGATCGTTCCGGTCGGTGAGGGCGATGTGATCGACCTCGGAGGCCGTACGCTGCGCGTGATCGATATCCCGGGACATACGCCGGGCAGCATAGCTCTGCTCGATGAAAAGAACAGGGTGCTGGTCAGCGGAGATTCGGTGCAGGACGGCAATATTTTCATGTTCGGCAGCAAGAGAAATCTGAAGCTGTATATCGAGAGCCTTAAGCATCTCAGAAGCTTTGACGGAACCTATGATGATATCTATCCGATGCACGGGACTTTCCCTGTGAAGCCCGGACTCGTGCCGCAGCTCATTGAGGGCGCGCAGGAGATCCTTGACGGGAAGGCGACCGGCAGCACAGTCGATATTTTCGGCAATGAAGTGATGCTGTATAAGTTCCCCTATGCGGGATTTTTGTGTGAAAAGTGAGGTATGGCGATGAAGAAGATTACACTCGGAAGAACGGGGATCACGGTGCCCCAGAACGGTTTCGGAGTGCTCCCGCTGCAGAGAGTACCTCTCGATGACGCGGTGAGGATACTGAGAAAGGCTTATGAAGGCGGGATGAGGTTCTTTGACACCGCCAGGGCGTACAGTGACAGCGAAGAGAAGGTCGGAGCGGCGTTCGGAGGCGGATATGTTGACCGCAGCAGGATTTTTATTGCCACTAAGACGCAGGCGAAGAATCCCGACGATTTTTGGAAGGATCTCGATACATCGCTGGAGAAGCTGAAGACCGATTACATCGACATTTACCAGTTCCATATGATGGGGCAGTGCTGGAAGCCCGGTGAGGATAACGGCATGTATGAGTGCATGATCCGAGCGAAGGAGCAGGGCAAGATCCGCTTCATCGGAGGAACCGCGCATAAGCTCGGCGTGGCGCGCGAGATCGCGGAGTCGGGCCTGTATGATACGCTTCAGTATCCGATCAGTTATCTGGCCGATGAGAAGGAGCTCGAGCTGATCCGGATCTGCAATGAGCACAATGTCGGAATGATCGCGATGAAGGGACTGGCAGGCGGCCTGATCACCGACTCGATGGCGGCGATGGCTTTCATTACGCAGTATGACGGGATCGTACCGATATGGGGCATTCAGAAGGACATAGAGCTCGCGGAATGGCTGTCGTATATGGACGAAGCTCCCGCGATGGACGATAAGATCAGAGATTTTATCGAGTCTGAACGCAATGAACTCAGCGGCGAATTCTGCAGAGGCTGCGGATACTGCATGCCCTGTACCGTCGGGATACAGATCAATCAGTGCAACCGCATGTCGCTGATGCTGAGGCGCGCCCCGAGCAAAGGGTGGCTCAGCGATCACTGGCAGCAGGAGATGGAAAAGATCAATGACTGCGTGGAGTGCGGTGCCTGTCTTTCGAAATGTCCTTACAGCCTTGATATCCCGAATCTTCTGAAGAAGAATTACGAGGATTATCAAGAGGTTCTGGCGGGACGAAGAAGCGTGAATTAAAGGATGTATATATGAGAATAGTATTTGTACGGCACGGAGAGCCGGATTACGAACATGACTGCCTGACCCCAACAGGCGTAAAACAGGCCGAACAGGTCGCTGAAAGGCTGAAAGAGGAAGGAATCGAAGAAATATGGGCATCGCCTTTGGGCAGGGCGGCACAGACAGCCGCAATCTCCTCGAAGGTGCTCGGAATCCCGGTAAAAACGCTCGACTGCATGCGCGAGATCAGCTGGGGCAGCACGGACGGAAAGCCTCTTTTTGCGGGCGGACATCCGTGGGAAGTGGTAAATGTACTGGCGAGAGAAGGAGTTAACCTTAATATGCCCGACTGGCGGACCACGCCTTATTATTCAAACAACAGCGTAGTGGGCGAAGTGGATGCCGTAGCGGCCGGAGTCGATGAGTGGCTCGCGGAGCTCGGCTACAGGAGAAACGGTTTTTACTACGAGCATGAGGTCGAGGAAGATGCGCACCGCACGATCGCGATGTTCAGCCACGGCGGATCCTCATGCGCGGCGATCGGACATATATTGAATCTTCCGTTCCCGTATATGTGCGCGATGCTGCACATTGAATTTACCGGGATCACGACATTGCGCCTCGACAGGAAGAAGGGACCCTGCACGCTTCCGTGCCTGGAGCTGGCGAATGACGGAAGGCATGTAAAGGAAGGAAAATATCACAGGATGCTTGAGATGTAGGCTGTGATGGTCATTAGCGTCGCGTATCGGAGATGCTGTAAAAGGAGGCTGACAGATGGAGAGGACATTAAAGGTTACCGGAAAAGGCAAAATATCGGTGAAGCCGGATACTATCCGGATCATCATCACACAGACAGAGACAAAGAAAAAGTATGACGAAGCCGTGCGCGAATCCGCATTGAGGAAGACAGAGATCACCGAAGCTCTTGAGTCGCTCGGCTTTGACAAAAAGAGCCTGAAGACGCTGTACTTCAACGTTGATACCGAGTATGAGGGCTATGAGGCGAAGGACCACAGCTGGAAGCAGAGGCTGGTCGGCTACAGATACACGCACCGCATGAAGTTCGAGTTCCCCTCGGACAATGAGCGGCTGGGCAAGGTCCTGACGGTCCTTTCGGCCTGCAAGGGAGCGCCCGAGTTTACGATACAGTACACGATCGCGGATCCCGAGGCAGCAAAGAACGAACTGCTCGCGAAGGCGGTGGAGGATTCGAAGGCCAAGGCCAAAGTGCTGAGCAGCGCCGCGGGCGTGAAGATTAAAGAGATCGTGACCATAGATTATTCATGGGGCGAGATGGAGATCGTTTCGGCACCGATGAGAGCGATGGCGCTCAGGGAATGCAAGATGGCCGACACTGCGGCAAACGGGATCGACATTGACATCGAAGCCGATGACATTGATGTTACGGACACCGTAACGATTGTGTGGGGGATCGAATGAAGAAGGTTTTTTGCTCCACGGGAGCGCTGATAGGAAGGCCGAACGGCAGGGATTACAGGCTGCTTGGGAGCCTGTCGAAGCAGCTCGAGTGCGACGGATTTGAATTCATGGTGTATTCGTCGTGGTACCCCGAGATCGACAGGCTGATTGAGACGGTCAAGGGCTATAAACTGAATATCCCGGTGATCCACTGCGAGAAGGCGCTTTCGGAGAAGCTGGCGGGCGGACGAGTGTGGTATGAGAATGATCAGTACAGATATGCCGCGATGACGCCCGAAGAGGATAAGGAGAGCTATAAAAAGGCCCTCGATGAGTTTGCGGTTAATCTGCGCATCGCGAAGGAATTTGGCGCGGACAGGATGGTGTTCCACCTCTGGAACGGTCTCATCTCGGATAAGCATATCGAGCGCAATGCGGAGCGTTTCGCGGCCCTTAAGACTATGGCAGAAGAGAACGGGATCCTGCTGATGGTCGAGAATGTGGTCTGCAACACGCACAATCCGATGTACAATATGGAGCTCGTGCATAGACTCTATCACGATATCAGCTACGTGTACGACACAAAGATGGCGGAGTTCCACGGCCAGACCATGCAGATATTTGAGCCCGAATGGGACTGGATGCTGAAGGAAAACCACATAAAGCACCTGCATGTGAACGATTACGGCGGAGGTCTGAAGGACTGGGGGAATCTCGCAGTCTTGCCAATCGGAAAGGGACATGTGGACTTTGACAGGTTCTTCGGGAAGCTCGCCGAGTATGGGTATGAAGGTGACTATACGGTTGAGTCTACGGCGTTCGGTAAGGACGGCGTGGTGGACACGGTGATGCTGAACCGGTGTTTCAAGAGGATCAGAGAGTATATAAAGTAAAGCGAACCACGGGAAAACCCGTGGTTCCTTTTTTACAACATCTCATTCAGTCTCTCCAGCACGAAATCCGTCGCGGCGGTGCGTACTTCATTGCGGCTGAGCCCCTCATAATGGCGGGTGCAGGTGGTGACTTCACCGTTGATGTAAAAGCCGAAGCAGACCGTTCCCATCGGGATATCGATCGTGCGGCCGTCCGGCAGGGTCTGCGTTGCGCCGCCAGAAGGGCCTGCGTAGCCGGTGGTGGAGGCTCCGACCTCAGTGCCTGCGGCGAGAGCACGGCCGCGGGCCATCTCGGCCGCGACCTCTTCGCTTACAACATTATAGTTTTCTATTGTTGCGGGATCGACTCCCGCATATTTTATTTTGGCCTCGTTTGAGTAGGTAACGACAGATTCCCCGATAACCTTCGAAGCGTCGGCCACATTTACTATGCGTGCGGGGAGCATGCCGCCGGTGCAGGATTCGGCGAAGGATATATGCCAGCCGCGGGCGATGAGCTTCTCTACGACTTTGTTCTCGATGGGTGTATTGTTCATGATCGGTGCTTCCTTTCTTTGCTCTCTGATATGGGGACGGTTCTTTTGTCCGG
>CAMZAI010000008.1 GCA_947304065.1 uncultured Clostridia bacterium
GCGCAACAAAAGGACCGGCCGGAAATCCTTTACCGGATCCCGGCCGGTCCTTCATGTTTTTACTGTTTTATCGTTTATGCTTCGTGCTCATCGCCGGTTGCATAATCCTTTGCAATATCCGCGGCAAGAGTACTGTTTGCATCTGAAACACCTAACTTTCCTCCGCCGGCTTCAAAGGTTTTATCTATGGTGAAATTGACGGCACCCTTCTTGGCTGCGTCACTGCCGGCTTTAAGCGAGTCTTCGAGGCTTTTGCCTCTTGTCAGTGAGTCGACTGTAGCAGAGACACCGTCACCCGTAACATTAGCAGCGCCTTCTGCGGCAAAGCCTACGAGACCGCCGCCGAGAGCGTCTCCGATGGTATTCTTGGTGATCTCGGAACCGGCTTTTACTGCGGCCGATGTCATGGCACCGGCAAATGATTTCTCTCCGACACAGGCTTCGGATAAGCCGCGACCGACTTCCTTTCCCGCTACATATACATTCTTGACAAACTTTGCGGTGCCTGACTTGTCAAGTTTTTCCAGATAATTGATGCCCTTATCGGCAAGCTTTTCCGTCTGCTCGGCGGTCCGCATGGCAGCATCGGCATAAGCAGCATCACCCATGGCTTTGGCTCCCTGCTGGTCTGCTTCCATCTGATCTCTCATGATTGCCTTCTTGAGTTCTTTCTCATCGTAATCATAGACTCCGTGTGAAGCAGCTACCTTGGAAATGTACGCGTTGCGGGCAGCATCGGCTTCTTCCTTTGCCTTAATCGCAGCATCCTCTTCGCGCGCTTCTCTGGCGATGAATGATTCTTTCAGATTTTCATTCCGCTGCTCTTCAACGGCCTTTGCGGCAATTTCCGCATCGCGGCGGATGTTTTCTTTATTCTCTTCGATGTCGGCAAGCGATGCCTTGAGTTCGGCCTCGGTATATGTCGCTCCGCTAAGAGGATTGGTATAGGTTCCGTCATGGTTTGAAACATATACTCGTTTTTCTCCTGTTGCCGGATCGACAACATTCAGGTCGCCGTCGGAATCACGCGTAATATGCGGCCCGAGATCGTCAGGTTTGTCCGGCGTATCGGTACCGTCGGGAATATCCGGGCCTCCCGAACCGAGTGAGCCGCCTATACCCTGTGCGGCGGTCTCCGCAGCAGCTTCTCCTGCTGCAGAAGCTGCGCTGCCCAGAGCTGCGCCAACCGGTGCGCCGGCGATGCCTCCCGCAGCACCGAGAAGAGCTGCCAGAGTACTGACTACAACAGCTCCGAATTTAGTTTGCGGCTGGTGTATATAGTCTGGGTTGTGAACGAGATAGTGCTGAATTACCCTGTCAAGGTAATCTATGTCACCGTCCCGGTCGAAGTCCATCAGATCAGGGAAGGGCTGTCCGTGCTTGTTCGTCTGGCCGTTATTGTAGGTCAGATGTCCCTTGTACTCAACATAGGGAACCTCATAATCATCATCGTCGGCGTGTGCCGCCTCAGCATAAGGCATGCAGATCGAGGCAAGGAAGAAAAGCAGGAACATGGCTGCAGCTGCCTTCTTGCTTCCCGACGCAAAGATAATGGCGATGCCTGCGGCGAGTATAACTAATCCGGAAAGGAACAGTATGATCGGATATCTGCTGAATGTTATCGGAAAGCTCAATGCGAATCCGGCCGAAAAGCCGGTCAGGAAACGCGAGATCATCGTACGTGACGGGGCACGCCCCTTGGTGAGCTTCTTTGCCAGGAAGAATACCAGTCCGAACAGTATACCGTTTTGGCTCCCGGCGGCTCTGATCGCAGCGACCGCACCGACAATGGCAACCGCGCTGTTGACCGGAGACGAGGTAATGTTAAAGAACCAATAAATTAGGATTCCGGCGCCGCCGCCTATCAGAAGCGTGGATATTGATGACAGACCGGAATAAGTGATCCCCTTAAGTCCCTTGCCAAGGCCCGCAAAGGGATTACGTTTATTGACAAGTTCAAGAACGATGAAATTGATAAAGGCCGCAAAGAGCGCTTTGCCCAGCACGCCTCCGATCAGTCCGAATAATCCGCCGTACAGACCGCCGTTGGAATACGTCAGAGTATAGAAGAACCGGAGGATCGGAAGATTTGCACCGAGTGAAGACATCAGTGAGAAAACAAGCCAGATCACAGCCAGAACGAAGGTCGGAATAAGTTTCTTCGGGTGTTTTAATGTGTCAAGAAATGCTTCTTTGAATCCTTTGGGAGCCTGATCCGCAGGGGCTTGAGTCTCGACCGTCCGGGTCCCGGCAGCAATGACATCCTGGGCAGTACCGCATTTTTCGCAGAAACGCGATCCGTCGGGTAATTCTTTACCGCAGTTTTTACAAAACATGATCCGACCTCCTTTTTATATTGAACGCTGGAAAATGATAATATAATTATTATAAAACACGCACAATTGTACGTCAATAATTAATAAATGGCTGATTTGTCAAAAAACATCCTCCGCATAGAAGCATATTCCGTTTGACCTGCAGGAATAATCAATTTTATTTTGGACATGCAGCTATGTACTGTCCCTGAATCATGACGTAGAATGTACCCATAACAAGCAGTGATATCCGTTCCGTGCGGATATCTGCATATTCGAAAGGAGTATTCAGGATGGGAGAGTTTTCAAGAGTTCACAGATTCCATGAGGCAGGTGAGGATGCGAATATCTACAATGTAGAAAATTACGGCACTCCCGAATATTCGCTCTTTACCAGCAAAAAAGTATTTACGCTGCATCACCACATCGATATTACGGATGCGGACGGAAATATCATGTACCAGTCGAGGTCAAAAGTGATCTCGCTCCATGATAAGACCGATGTTTTCAAAATCTCGGGCGAGCCGGTGGCGCATATTGAGCGAAAGATCTTTACGCTTCATGAGAGACATTTCGTAACGATGGCGGACGGAACCGAATTCGAGCTTTCTAACGAGTTGTTCCATCTGATCAAGGATATCACCAATATCGAAGGTCTCGGATGGCAGATCAGAGGCAATATCCTCGGGCTCAACTTTGAGCTCACGGACGCAGACGATAACATCATCGCGGTGTTCGGACAGAAGATCCTGTCAATCCATGACAAGTACTGCGTAGATATCTACAGGAGGGAATACGAAGAGATCGTGGTTGCGATCCTGGTAGCGCTGCAGCACATGATCCGCGACAGGAGTAGCGCAGGCTCGAGCGGAGGTGGCGGAACATCCGGATCGAACGGAGGCTGATTGATAAAGAAGTCGAACCTTTAACGGTTCGGCTTCTTTTTTATTTCATTGTATATTTCGCACTAATAATCGCATTTTTTTGTTCCCGTTTTGGTGAAGATGTAAAAAATCTCCCTCTCACAGGTAAAGGATTTACATTTACTTGACAATTTTTATCACATAAAATGAAATTGCTTTAGCGAATACGAAATCGTGTTCGCAGCAAAAACTAAATAATAGTTTTTATTAAAAGGAGGAGTAGTATTTATGAAGAAAATGCTCGCTTTACTGCTCGTAGTGGCTATGGTACTTTCACTCGCAGCATGTAAAAAGACCGAGGAGCCCGCTAACAGCGGCTCAAGCAACAGCGGTACAACCAATACCGACACAAAGACAGACACCAAGACAGACACAAAGACAGACACTAAGACCGATACCAAGACCGATAACGGCGGATCGACCGAAGAGAAGACCACTATCACAATGTGGTGTATCGCTACCGAGTCTGACTCGAACCACAACGCTTATGTAAAGGCTATCGAGGAAGTTACAGCCAAGTATCCCAACGTTGATTTCCAGTGGGAAGCAATCGAGAACGAGACCTACAAGACCAAGATCGCGGCAGCTATGGCAGCTAACGAGACACCCGATATCTTCTTCACATGGTCTTGCGCATACCTCGGTGATTTCGTAAACCAGGGCAAGGTATACTGCCTTGACGATACTCTTGCTAAGTACAGCAGTGAGCTTCCCGAGAGCATGCTCGGCAACACCACTTACGGCGGCAAGCACTACGGCGTTCCCACAACCATGAACATCGTTGCTCTTTTCGCCAACATGGATCTCCTTAAGCAGGCAGGCTGGGACAAGGTTCCGGAGAACTACGACGAGCTCATCAAGTGCTGTGACGATCTTCTTGCAGCAGGCATCATTCCTTTCGGCTGCGCAGGCGGCGAGACATGGTGCGTTACCGAGTATCTTGAGCCCATCATCCAGAAGACCATCGGTTCCGATGCTCTTAACGATATCTTCGTTAACGGCGCTACCTATGACAATGCAGAAGTTGCCAAGGCAGTTGACACCTTCCAGATGATGATCGACAAGGGTTACTTCGATCCCGCAGGTGCTTCCCTTCCCAACGACGATGTTAAGCAGAACTTCATCGACGGCAGAACCGCTTTCTATCAGAACGGTACATGGAACTGCGCAGACTTCTCAAAGGCTAACGACGGCACATTCCTTCCCAAGGTTAAGGTTACTGAGTTCCCTGTAATCGATTCCTCGAAGTCGAAGCTTGGTCAGCTCATCGGCGGACCTTCGGATACTCTTGCAGTTTCCGCTTCGTCTCCCAACGCAGCTCTTGCAGCTGAGTTCGCAGCAGAGCTCGGCAAGGCTATCTGCCACTACGGTTACCTTGACGGCTGCGGCCTTCCCGCTTGGACTCCTTTCTATGACACCAGCGAGATCAACCCTCTTACCGTTGCAGTTTCTGAGATCTGCAAGAACGCTGACAGCTACGTTCTCTTCGGTGATACCGCTCAGAGCGCAGTTGACAAGGAGCCTTACCTTAACGCAGTTGCTAAGGTTTACGGCAAAGAACTTGACGGCGCAGGCTTCATCGCTGAGTTAAAGCAGTCCATCAGATAATCGGCTCTGAGACTGAATAAGCATTAAAAGACAAACGGCCTTTCCCGTGTCTCCCAAAAGGGATGGGAGAGGCCGTTTTTTTGTTAAAACCCCACTTCTTACTCATTAGAAGGAAAACACCATGCGTAGAAAAAACCAAACCCTTACCGTTATACTTTTTTTGCTTCCGGCTCTCGCGCTCTTCATCGGCGTCCTGATCTACCCGATCATCAGCTCCGTGCACCACAGCTTTTACGAGTACAGGACCTTTGACGATTCGGGTGCTTTTGTCGGATTCCAGAATTATATCGACCTGTTCAACGATCATTACAGATTCGGCAAGTCGGTAGTTAACGCGCTGATACTGGCAGCGCTCTCTGTATTTATCCAGCTGCCCCTTTCACTGGGCCTCGCACTCATGCTGGGTAAAGGAATTAAAGGCGAAAGATTCTATCTCTCGGTATACTTTATGCCCGTGCTTATTTCCGCGGTTGTAATCGGTATGCTGTGGGAAAAAATATACAATCCTATTTACGGTATCATCACCAAGGCTTTCGAATTCTTCAACTGGTCGGGACTTCCCACCGAAGGACTTCTGGCCAACAAGAAAACGGCTCTGCTCGCGGTATTCATCCCCACGATCTGGCAGTTCGTCGGCTACCACATGCTCCTTATGTACGCCGGCGTTAAAGGCGTGTCTCCCGAGCTTCGCGAAGCCGCTAAGCTTGACGGCGCTACCGACGGTCAGGTAAACCGTTACGTTGTCATCCCTTCGATCAAGCCGGTCATCAAAGTCAGCATCATTTTCGCGATCACCGGATCCTTAAAGAGCTACGATCTGATCAAGGTCTTCGCAAAAGACGCGCGAAATCTGCCATACGAAGTACCAAGCCTGCTTCTCGTCCGGTACGTATTCGGAAACTACGGAGGCATAGCGAGCGCGATCGCCGTTATGATGATCATAATGTGCTTCTTCTTCGCTATCCTTGTAAACTGGTTATTTAAGGAGAGGAATCCATATGGCAAGAGATAATATAACATCTTTCAATCCGGAATTATATACGGTCAAAAAAACGAACAAGTTCTTGAAAGCGCTGATATATGTCGGTCTCGTTGTATGGCTTCTCATCGACCTGTTCCCTATTTACTATCTGCTCACGTTCTCACTGAAGGACAAGAGCGAGATCACCGGCCAGAATGTTATCGGACTTCCTAGAAAATGGCTCTGGGAAAACTACACCCGCGTTTTCAACATGGGTAAGAAGACCGGCAATCCTCCGATCAAGCATTTCTTCGCCAACGGCAGCCTTGAGAAATGCTTCTCCAACAGCGTGCTCGTAGTTACATTGGCTATCGCTCTCGCGCTCATCGCGGCGCTCATGGCGACCTTCGCGATCACGAGAATTGTCTGGAAGGGCAGAAAGACCTTAAACAGCATTTTCATGCTCGGTATCACGATCCCGATGCATGTAGCTCTTTACCCGATCTACTCTTCACTCAGCAAGATCCATATGCTGAGGAGTTATACTGCGCTCATCATTCCGTACGCCGCGTTCTCGGTATCCATGGCGATACTTGTCTGTACCGGTTTCATGAACGATATACCGACGGAGCTTGACGAGTCCGCATGCATCGACGGCTGCGGTCTCTGGGGCACATTCTTCCACATCATCGTGCCTCTGATGAAGCCCGCTCTCGCAACGATGGGCATCTACATTTTCCTGCAGTGCTGGAACGAGTTCATGTTCGCAAGCGTGTTCAGCGACGAGGCGCACTACACACTGCCCGTATTCGTATCCAACCTGAAAGGCGCGAACATCACCGACTGGGGAATCGTCGGCGCCGGACTGGTACTGGCCACCATGCCCATGCTGCTTGTTTATGTATTCATGAGCAGACGTATTCAGGAAAGCTTCATGGTAGGCGCGGTAAAAGGATGATTTGAATTTCCCCGTAAAGAATGGTAAAATATCTGCAGAATGTATGGGGGCTCATTTGTTCATGACAGATACGGGGGATGGCAGCAAAAAACTGAAATCAAGGAAATCGATGGTATCGGGCTTGAGGATCATCATGCTCCTCATAGTCTTGTTATTGTCGGTTTCTTTTTTTGTTTCGGTCTTCTATATCGTCAACAAGGAGCGCCGGGAAAATATCACGCGCGAAGCCGTCACCACCCTCAACACCCTGTCCGAGAGTATTTCCTCGGATATTGAAAGATACAAGGAAATCTCGCGTCTGGTCATGATGGACGACGGTCTGGTCACATTCTTAAAGGCGACGGGTACTCCCGTTGACGCCGTATTTATCAATGACACAAGAAGCAGCATCATGCGCGTTCTAAATCCCACGACAATGGTGGATTCGGTTTTCGGATTCAGGGATGACGGCATATACATCGTATCGAACCGAAACCGTTATTCGATGGATTTCTCTATAATAAACGATCCCGAATGGAAGCAGGCCATCGAAGACCAGAAAGGCGGCGCCGTGATCTCGGTCAACGCCGACGGCGGCATTTCCAGAGTCGTCGGGCGCCCGCTCGTCAGCATCGGTCGTACCGTATATGATGTTAACACCCAGCAGCGCATCGGTATGATCATCATGAACATATCGAGCGCCTTCATGGACAAAAAGCTTATCTCCATCTCAGACAAAAAGATCGCGGTGATCGGAACAGACGGAACTCTGCTCTCGGGCAATGACAGCGTGCCTGCTCTCCTCTGCGGGCTTGATATAAATATCAGCGAGGATATCGTGCACAGGGAGATAAAAGACGGCAATACAAACCTTCTCCTGTCAATAAAGCAGCTTCCCCAGATGCCCATTTACATCGCGGTTGCTACGCCCATCGAGAACGGCTTCGTAATGTACGGAACCATCTACGTTCTTCTCGGACTGCTGCTCGTATTCATGTTCGCGATCGCCGTAGCCGGTATGTACATTACCCGCTATATCACAAAGCCCGTCTCCGACCTTACCAGGGCGCTCGATGAGACAACGGAAAAGGGAACGCTGAAGCAGATAGATATCGATATCCCGGAAAATGAGATCAGCGTCCTGAAGGATTCCTATAACGGCATGGTTGAGCGCGTGAACAACCTGTTCGACAAGGTCCTCGACAACGAGAAAGCCATCAGACGCGCAGAGATGCGTATGCTCCACGAGCAGATCAAGCCTCATTTCCTGTATAATTCGCTCGAGACCATCGGATATCTCGCGATGGAGGCCGGCGCTGAGGATGTGCACAAGGCATTGGAGACGCTCGGCAGCTTCTACCGCAACTTCCTGAGCAAGGGTGAAAGAGAGATCACCTTAAAGACCGAGCTCAACATCATAAAGGATTATCTGGCGCTCCAGAAGCTCCGTTACGGCGATATCCTGACCGATGAATACGACATAGCCGAGGATACGCTGAACTGCAGGATCCCGAAGCTCATACTCCAGCCCATCGTCGAGAACAGTATCTATCACGGCATCAGGCTGAAGGGCGAGATGGGACTGATCCGCATTTCAAGCCGCTTCGTGGACGGTCTGCTGCACCTTTCGGTATATGACACCGGAATCGGAATGCCGCAGGAACAGATCGACGAGATACTTTCAAAGAAGCAGTACAACGGCGACACGGACTCGGCCTTCGCGGATATCTACGATACTTCGGACAGCTTTGGCCTCTGGGGTACTATCGAGCGTGTACGCGGCTTCTGTGAGAACGACGATGTCGTGAGCATCAGGAGCGAACAGGGCGAGTTTACGGAAGTTGAATTCGTTATAAAGCCCAGAACCCGTTGATACGTTGCGGGGAAAGATTTATGATAGATATATGAGGATTCAAGAGGGGGAAACAGGATGTACAGAGTTATGCTGATTGACGATGAACTGCCGGTCAGAAAGCTGATGCTTTCTTCGATCGACTGGGCGTCGCTCGACATGGAGGTCGTGGGGGAAGCGGCCAGCGGGATCGAGGCGATCAATGTCATCGACGACATGCGCCCGGATATCGCCTTTGTCGATATCTCGATGCCTTTCATGAACGGTATCGAGTTCACGGAGGTGGCCACAAAGAACTATCCCGAGCTGATCATCATAATCATGACGGCGTTCGACAAATTTGAATATGCGCGCAAATGCGTGAGTCTTCCGGTCTTTGACTATATGCTGAAGCCCATGGTACGCACCGAGGTCACCGACACTCTGCTCCGCGCCAAAGCACGTCTCGACGCTCGTCTGGGTGACCGCAGCAAATCGCTTGTGTTCGGTTCGGCTGCGCCTCAGGACGATTCGGCCGATGAAGGAGGCTCCGTCAGCGAACAGATCATGCGCTACATCGAGGCCAATTACACGGATTCCTGCGTAAACCTGACCTCCGTCGCCCAGCAGTTCGGTTTCAGTTCGAGCTATCTCTCCCGCAAGTTTAAGCAGGAAACCGGCCGCAACTTCCTCGAATATCTGACCGAATGCCGCATGAAGAAGGCCATCGAACTGGCCGAGAACAATGTAAAAATGTACAAAGCCTCCGCGGCCGTCGGGATACCCGATCCGAACTACTTCGGACGGTGCTTTAAAAAATTTACAGGCAAGGGTTATTCGGAGTATGTGCGATAAGCGAATGCACTCAGCCGGCGAAGCCGTATACGAAAAAATCGGTGCGATGCAAGTCAAAGACTTGTGATCTCACCGATTTATCGTATAGAAGCGCGACGCGCGCGCTGAGTGCTGAGTGAACGTTCATCGAGCGAACTGCGTTCGCGAGACGTCCTCTTACTTTGCAGCTTCCACGCAGGCCTTTACTACATCTCCGAAAGGATCCTTGGTACCTGTACGGTTGATCAGACCCATCTCATTCGCATTTCCGTTATCCCAGATGAAACACGTAATGCCGTATTCTTTGGCAGTCTTTACAACTGTCGAATACCACTTTATACGCTCATCATTGTTTCCGTTTAAGTCTGCTCCATATTCGCCGATGATCACGGGTATCTTTGTCCTGTTATCGCCTCTGGTCTCGAAAGCCTCAGCGATCATTCCGATGATCCCGTTCACTTCTTCAATCTTATCGGCACTCATCTTCTTCATGCTGTGCCCCATCGTGAATTCATAAGGTTCATAGAAATGCACCTGTCCGATTATGTGATCCTTTACTGTATCAGACGGTGCAGCATACTGATACAATGCATCCGGGAAATTTCCTCCGGCATAGGTGTTGCAGATCAGATTTCTGGTCGAATTCCTACCGCCGGTCTTACGTACGGTATCTACAAAAAGCTGGTTATATTCGTTGATGATCCGGAATGCATCCATATCTGCACCATCCGCCCAGTGACTTTCCGCATCGAGCATCTCGTTAAAGCCCTCGAAAAGAAGCTCCTGGGGGTAATTAATGAATTCGCCTGCTATCTGTGCCCAGATCTTGGAAAACAGCTCGTTATTCTTGTCAAAATTATCCTCTGATGCAAAGAGCCATTTATCCCTGTCGGATTCATAGGCACCGCAATCGTGGTGAACATTGATGATGCAGTACATATCGTTGGCCAGAACCCAGTCAACTACTTCTTTTACCTTGCCCATCCACTCGGGATCGATATTGCCCTCTTCGTCAAAATGATACATCCAGGTCACCGGTACTCTTACAGCGCCAATGCCCATTTCCTTGAGACGTTTGAAGAGACTCTCGTCAACAAGGGGATTGCCCCATGCCATCATGAATTCTTTGGGGCTCTTTCCGTCCAGCCATCTGCCTGTGGCATCAAGATAATTGCCCAGGTTCCAGCCGATCTTCATATTCTCAACTGCCGAGAAAGCGTCCTCGCTTGCGGGGGCCTTCTTTACGGTAACCTTGCACTTATAGGTCTTCCCGTTGTATTTCGCGGAAATAGTTGCTTTTCCGGCCTTCTTCGCGGTCACGATGCCGTCCTTTACGGTCGCCACCGCCTTCTTCGAAGTTTTCCAGGTAATATCGCCCTTGGCGTTCTTCAGTGTCAGCTGATAGGTATCGCCCACATAGACCGTGACCTTCTTCTTGTTCAGCTTCACACTCGCAGCCTCAGCCTTCGTCGGAGCTATCGTTCCGACAATGGCAAACGCCATGGCCAGACATAATATGATCGATAACAGTTTTTTCTTCATACGTTATCCGCCTTTCTTCCTTTTGTTTTCGTGAGCATTTCCCGCATTTGGTTTTTGTTTGTGTGCTTATATACACTGTGTGCGATTATTTTATCATACGTCTCCGCTTGTCGCAAGTTTATAATCGTTAACCACATTGCAAATAATTGGTTGACAATCCTCCCGCATGTGCTATACTTTCTTCCGGTACAAATAAACAAGCAATATTATCCGGATAAAAATTATGAATACCAAAGAAAAACTATTAGAGCTTTTTGAACAGAACACAGGCGAATATCTCTCAGGTGAAGAGATCGCATCTAAGCTGGACATTTCGCGTACCGCCGTATGGAAGGCCGTGAACGCGCTTCGTACGGACGGCTGCAATATCGACGCGGTGCCGAACCGGGGCTACTGTCTCGTCTCGGATGCAGACGTCCTTTCGGAGAACGGAATAAGGAAATACCTCGACGCTTCGCCCGCAGGCAATACGATAAACGTTTACACTGTCACCGACTCGACCAACATCCGCGTGCGTGAGGCCGCTCTTTCGGGAGCTGCCGAAGGCTTTGCCGCCATCGCGGGTTCGCAGACCGCAGGCCGCGGAAGACTCGGGAGATCGTTCTATTCGCCCTCCGGCACGGGGCTGTATTTAAGCCTCCTGCTGCGCCCCTCTTCGCTCCCGTCGAAACAGACGATAAAAGTCACCACGCTCGCCGCAGTGGCTGCGTGTGAGGCGATAGAGGCCGTCAGCGACCGTAAGGCTGAGATCAAATGGGTAAACGATATCTTCATCGACGGTAAAAAGGTCAGCGGGATCCTCACCGAAGCGTCTTTCAGTCTTGAAAGCGACACCGCCGAATACGTGATACTCGGCATAGGCTTCAATATCCTGACGCCCGAAGGCGGCTTTCCCGACGATATCAAAAACATCGCCGGCCCGATATTTGCCGCGCCTCAGAAGGACATCCGAAACCGCCTCGCAGCAGAATTCATCAACCGTTTCATGAACGCTTACCGCACTCCGGGCTTTGCCGGATACGAGAAAAAGTACCGCAGGCGCAGCCTCGCGATCGGCCGGAACGTCAATGTCCTGCTGCCCGAAGGCCCCAGGCCGGCGCTCGTCCTCGATGTCGACGACGACTGCCGACTGCTCGTGAAATACGAGGATGGTACAACGGACCGTCTGAATTCCGGCGAGATCAGCATCAAACTCTCATAAAAAAGGCACGCGCGGTACGATCGCGCACGGCCGAAAGAAGGTATATATGGACACAGTAACATCAATAGAAAAAAGCGGCCGCAAGAGCCGCACCTACATTCTCGCAGCGACAGCGGTGATGACCGCAGCTCTCTGCATCGCCGCACCCTTTTCGGTTCCGGTCGGCCCGGTACCGATCTCCCTCGCGACACTTATCATACTTCTTGCCGTTTACATACTCGGCTGGAAATGGGGCACCGTCAGCGTCCTGCTCTATCTCCTGCTCGGCATGGCAGGGCTTCCCGTATTCTCCGGCTTTTCGGGCGGCTTCGTGAAGCTTGCCGGCCCCACCGGCGGATACCTCGTGGGCTATATCCCGCTCGCGCTGATCACGGGACTCGCGGTTTCACTGAGTGACAAACTACTGACAGTCGGAAGCAGCGGCGCCGTTTCTTTTCCTTCCGCCGTTGCCAAACATAAGTCTGTCTTTATTCGCCTTATCCACATAGTCGGAATGATCCTCGGCACCGCAGTCCTCTACACCCTCGGCACCGCCTGGTTTTGCATTATCATGGACTGCACCGTTTCCTACGCGCTTACCCTCTGTGTCATCCCCTTTATACCCGGTGACCTCCTGAAGATATTAATAGCCATACTCTTAGGGCCGGAACTCCGTAAGCGTATTCATTTCTAAAACATCGGATAATATACAAAAGGGCGGTTTTCCGCCCTTTTGCTTTAGATCTTCCAATTGTTTCGGCCCGCTTCCTTCGCCCGGTACAGCGCTTCGTCCGCACGTGCGAGCGCGCTCTTCGCGTCCTCATCCGAAGGATCGAAGTATGCGAATCCCATCGACGAAGTAACCTTGGCCCTGCCCTCGAGCTCGGGTATCTGAATGCCCCGTACCGCATTAATGATCTTGTCGGCTACTTCCGGCTGGAACTTCGGCGCCACATTGTTCAGGATCACGATAAACTCGTCACCGCCCCAGCGGATCACATAATCATCCTTGCGGATCGCGCCCTTTACAGCCTCGACGAACTTCTTCAGAACCTCGTCTCCGATCTCATGCCCGTAATTATCGTTGAATTGCTTGAAGAAGTCGATATCCATTATCAGCAGCAGCGTATGCTCACTGCCTCCCTGATAATCCTCATACGCATCCGACAGCGCTTTCTCGCCGAAAAGTCGCGAGCCCGCACCCGTCAGGGCGTCCTTGTTCAGCCTGTCGCTGAGCTCCCTGTTCTTTTTCTCGTAAACGCCTATCTTTGACTTCCTGTAGCTGTAGGACATGATCAGGAAAAATCCTACCCATGTAATGCCCGTAGCCACGAGAATGATCGTCTGATATATACCGAAGCTGGCCTGCGCCTGCCTGCGGTAATGATAGAGATCGTCGATGTTCACGCCCATGCAGACGATCCAGTCCATCCGCTCGTAAAGCCTCGAATAAGTGACCTTCTCGGTTACCTCATCGGAATCCAGCTTTTTAAACGCATAATTGAGGTAGACCGCTCCGTTAGCCTTTACGCCCTCGAGCTCTTCCTCGTAGGCCTTCATGCCCATCTCATTAACAACATTTGTCGAGAGATATGAGCCTTCGGTGTCCGAAAGGTTCGGATGGATAAGTCTGATCGCGTAATTGTCTCCGCCGTTATAATCAAGCACTTTCTGGACCCACATATAGGTTCCGTCGACATGCGTCTCTGAATATATTTTTCTGTGAGCTATCTCGGTGATGCGCTCTTCAATTTCCTCATCGGTTATCCCGGGCTCAAGCGTAAGGTCGTCAATACATGCGTCAAGATATGAGATCATGTTATCGACATTTTCCTTCAGCATGCTCTTTTTCATCTCAAGCGCGGTACCATAGGTCATCCTTGCGCTGACCGATGTGATCGCCCTTGAGAAGATGATAACGAGCAGAACCGAAACCATGATTCCGACTACCGCTTTCCTGACGGACTTATGGTACTCGCTCTTCAGTTCGTCCGATGTGTCGGGGAACCAGGGCAGACATCTGTTGACTCTCTTGCAGTACTTCTCATACGCTTGTCCGAAGCGCTCCCTGTACACCTTCTCTTCCGTCTCGCGCATGATCAGCGTCATATAGAGCCAGAAAAGCATCGGAAGCAGGAGGGCCAGATAATTGGCTGTCAAAATGAGCATGCCCGACGCTATCAGCAATACAGCCGAGTAAAGCGGGTGACGTACCCACGCATAAACGCCTGTATGGATCAGCTTGTCCGAGCACATATTGGTGGGCATCTTCATCACGACGAGCAGCCTGTAGAGCATTATCACTCCGAATACAAGGCTTACCGCGCCCACAAAGTACGCCGCCGTAATACCGTATTCCAGCTTCGCGAACGCAAGCTGTTCGATAAGATCAACACATAATACGGTTGCGATAGTCAATGTCGCGACAATGCAGATATAGACTATACCCGCATCGCTGACAGCTCTTTGTATTTTTTCCGGGCCTGCATCCTTGTTGGGATTTACATTTTCTCCCATGTCATCCCCTTTCCGCGAGTAAACGCTCGCGATTCCTCAAGCGGCATGGGCTTTCCGAAATAATAGCCCTGCGCTCTTTCACAACCGACCTTTTTAAGGAACTCATAGTGCTTCTCCGACTCGACGCCCTCGCACAGAGGCGCAAGTCCCATTGCATTGCAGCCCTCGATGATATATGTCATCAGCATCGCAGTCTTCGGGTTACGGTCAAAGCATCTTAAGAATACCAGATCGAGCTTCAATACGTCGAAATTATATTCGGTTATCGTGTTCAGCGACGAATAACCGCTGCCGAAATCGTCGAGCCAGATATGATAACCCAGCCCGCTCATCTTCTCACACTCGGATTTGATCACGCCCTCGTTGTCATTAAGAGCGCTCTCGGTGATCTCAAGATCGAGCATATTGCGGGGGATATTGTAACTCTCGCGTGTCTTCTCAACAAAGCCGAAGATGTCGCAGACATCGAAGTCCATACGCGAAATATTGATCGAAACCGGAACAACGGGCTCTCCCTTTTCGGTGAGGTTCTTTATGTCCTCGCAGACCTTTCTGACCACATATCTGTCAACCAGATATACCAGATGCGACTGCTCCAGCGTCTCGATGAAATCACCGGGTGAGAGCATGCCCATCTTCGGGTCGATCCAGCGGACAAGCGCCTCGTAGCCGCAGATCTCGCCTGACTTAACTCTGATCACCGGCTGATAGAATACCTTTATATAGCCCATCTCGATCGCTTCGTCGACATGATCCACAACATACTGCTGCTTGCGCAGCTTCTCACGGAGCATATCGTCGTATACGCAGAAATTCACGTCATGTCTGCCCTTAATGCTGGTGCACGCGAGTCTCGCATGATCGCAGGCCAGACCGATCTCGGACCTCCTGTCGTCGAGGTAGAAGATTCCGGCCTTGATCCTGACACGCTTATTTACATCGTTCGAACGCAGCAGCGCCTTGTATACCTGATCGACCTTCTCCTCTACGTACTGTCTGTCGCCCTCGGTGCATACAAAGAAATGGTCGTCCGAAAAACGTGCGATCGTCGCGCCGGTAAATGTATCGCGCAGGCACTTCGCGACATCGCAGAGCAGCTCATCGCCGCATGTGAAGCCGTGTCTTTCGTTGTAAAGCTTAAAGTTGGGAACATCAAAATGGATAAATGATATCTGACGTCTCCTGCTTTCGGGCGACATCAGCATCATCTGTACTTTGTGATAGAAGAAAGGCATATTGAACAGACCGGTCAGCTCGTCAGTCTCCCTGTTTGCCGAAAGGATCTCCGCCTCCGCGAGGGAATTGCGGCTTTTATTCATAAATTCGTTCTGATCAACGTCAACAACAAATACATAGAAGTAGCTGTTCTTCTCATCGTAATGCAGCAGATGGCCGAAATCCTCGATGTAGCGGATCTCGCCCTTCTTTGTGATGATGCGGTATCTGACGTAGTCGTGCCGCTTCTCGCCGAACACAGTCTGCGCCTGGATCTGATTCTCGATCTTATGCAGGTCCTCGGGATGTACCATGCCCTGGAAAGAACCGCCGACATATTCAAAAAACTCGTCAAATGTCGTGCAGTCAAACAGCTCTATGACATTCTGATCCGCGAAGAGGATCTTCTCCTCTCCCTCGGCCTCATAAACAAAGAATCCGCCCGGGAGCCCGCAAGGGATCACTCCGTCAGCCCCATATCTTTTTGCTTCGTTTACCATGAAAAATACCGCCTCCCTGAATAATGTTCCGGCTGTTTCAACAACCGGTTGTTCACTGCAGAAACCCCATTTTTTATGATACTCCGATTTTTATCGTACACCTTTTTCATTCGATTTTCCAGTAAAAAATCATATGGAAAATGCACGTTTTTGCACAACACAATCTGTCGGGAACCTTGAATTTTGACTCATTTTTGTGTATAATAATTTTTACGTTTTACACGTTTTGCCAACACGACGTCCCGGACGTTTGTTGCGTGAAGATATAGAATAAATCAGGATCGGTCAAGGCCGGTTCCAAAGAGGAGGTAGCTTATGTTGTTTAAGAAGAAGGCAGCGGTTCTGATAGTTGCACTGACACTCGTGATCGCGCTCAGTATGCCCACAGCGAGCGTAAATGCTTATACTCCGCCCGCACAGATTGGAGAGATACTGACGATAGGTGGAGTCAGGTATGAGGTTATCGGTCGCGGAGAAGGAACAAGAAAAGTATTGATTTCGGATTATCCCGATGTTGACGCTAAAACCGTGACTTTACCCACCACAATAAATGACGGATTGTACGAGTGGATGGTCGTTGGCGCTTTAAGCGGGGCATTCAAGAATTGCACTACGCCGAAAACATTTGTCATAGAGAGTAATTCGAACATAGACTGGTACTATATGTGCCCTGACGCTTTCATCAACGGTTCAAAACAGACCATCAAAGTATATCCACCTGACGGAGAATGGAATACTCTTTACAAGATACTGGAGTATTACGGTCCTTCACCGAAGTTCCCTCCCAATTATCTTGTTTCTATCAAACCGGAGTATGCTTCCTTTAAGAATCAGACAAATTCGGAAGACACACTGTATGTATCCGTTCCCGCCGGAACTTACACCCTGAACAACACTAGTAATCCCGGAAACGGCGCGGAGCTCAGGGTTTACTCGAACACCACTCTGGATTTAACGGGCGTTACCTTTAAGAGAGATACTACCGAAGCTGCTCTTAAGTCTCATATGATCTCGCTCGGCACCACCGGACTTAAGATGGCCGATGGTACGGTCAATGCAGGCAAGTACAACGGCGGAAGCAATATCCAGATCCTCAACGGAACATTTGATAACGGAACCAAGGCAGGCGCGAACAATATCTGCCGCGGATCGCATCTGTCGAACATCACGATAAAGGGCACGACCTTCAAGTATCTGCCCGACTCGCCCCTGACTGAAGGAATGACGAATTCCCACTGCATCGAGCTGGCCGGTGTTAAAAAGTTTACGATAAAGAGTTGTAAATTTTACAATAACTCGAACTGCTTCTTCAACAATGAGGCTATTCAGATCGAGTCCTGCGGCTCCGATCCCACAGCTCAGACACATACAAACGTCGCCGCTCCTCTCGATGACACACAGACGAGCAACGTGACGATCACAAAGTGCCGCTTCGAGGGTTTCAATTACGGCTGCGGCAGCAACCACCTCAGCGTGAACGACCGCTACAAGAACATGAAGTTCACCAGCAACAAGTTCTACGGCTGCCAGAAGTACTGCATCTGTCTTTATAATTACGATAAAGTCACCATTACAAAGAACCAGATGTACAACTGCAGTACGCTTATCCTTGATCCGAGTGACCATAAGTCAACCAACGTAAAATCAAAGAAGAATAAAAACAAGACAAAGTAAAAAAAGTGCCTGTCACCACCAATTGGCGGTGACCGGCACTTTTGAAGTTACTCAGTTTAATGCCGCTTTGCCGGTCAGAACATATTTGCGCTTAATCGCTTCCATGTAGAGCCGCTCCACACTGTCCACGAAATTCGCGGTGGAGAAGCGCTGAGCCTCGGATACCGCATTCACCGACATGCGCTTGCGCATCCCGGGATCGGCGATCAGCTTCTCAACATGCTCCCTGAACTCGGCGGCGTTCGAGAACTGCCAGCCGTTTATTCCGTTCTTTACGAGGCCTTCGAGGCATTCGTCTGCCTTGCAGAGCATCGGAAGTCCTGCTGCCATCGCTTCCACATAGGTGAGGCCCTGAGTCTCGCTCGTCGAAGCATTTACAAAAACATCGCCGATATGATAGTACTCTCCGACCTTATCGGGCGAGATCATTCCGGTAAAGCTTACTTTATCCATGAGCCCGAGTCTCTCGCAATGCTCTTCTATCTCTTCCCTGGCCGGTCCGTCGCCCACTATCAGGAGCTTCACGGGCAGTTCCCTGCAGCCGGCCATCATATCGAGCAGTTCGTCGATATTCTTTTCCTTCGCGAGGCGGCCGACATAGATAAGTCTGAGTTCGCCGCCGTCGAGACCGTACTCGGATCTCTTCGAATCGATCCAGTGGCCGGTGGGCTGATGCGAATATCTTACGATGTCGATACCCGAAGGAATGATCGATACGGGAGTGCTGACTCCGTATCTCTCGAGCAGCCTGCCGACCTTATAGGACGGTGCGATGACTGCGTCGGTATGGTTTAATACATGCCGTGAAAATTTGGATACCAGGAATGTTCCCAGTTTTTTCGACGGGCAGAAATAATGTGTGTAATCCTCGTAAACCGTATGATAAGTGTGTACCAGAGGCGCGCCGCAGATCCTCGAGATCTTCTTTGCGCAGCCGTAGGTCGAAAACTCACACTGCGAATGAACAATATCCGGATTCCATCTGACAATGTCGCGCATGAACGCATGCGGTATCTTCAGGCGGATCCTGGTGCCGGGATAAACCCAGCCCGAATTTAATGAACCGATATAGTATACGCCGTCCTTCTCGTAGGACGAGGTGTCCTGCGCCAGAGTCAGGATCCTGACTTCATGTCCCCGAAGCTCCAGCCCCTTTTTGATATTTATAACCGAAGTCACCACTCCGTTTACCAACGGCTTATACAGATCGGTAGTGATCAGTATTTTCAATATAATCTCTCCTTAAATACGTCCGAGCCTTTTGCTGAAGCGAAGCGAGCGGACAAACTCCGGTGTGCCGAGATTCCAGGCGAAATCAGCTATCATCACGCCGGCTACCATATCAACGAATACATGCTGCTTGGTAAACAATGTCGAAAGACAGATCATGAATGCAAGCACAAATGCGGAAGTCTTGATCCATGCGGGAACCTTATCCTCGTCCCTGATCGCAAGGAAGCAGATCCAGCTCTCGAGACAGTGGATCGAAGGGAAAAGGTTATCGGGTTTATCGGTCGCATAGATATAATTAAGGATAATGTCGCCCAGACCGCTGCCTGCGATCTCAGGTCTGACATTGGTGGTGGGAACCAGTATGAAGATCACTCCGCAAAGAAGCTTTGCCGCCACATCGGTGATAACAAGTCTCCAGCATCTCTCCCTGTCGCTGCGGCAGATCAGGAAATAGGTGATATACCAAAAAGGAAACGCGATAACATAGATGATCGAAAATGCCGGTACCGCGGGAACCAGTCCGTCCAGCGCGCCGGTCATATTAAGATACGGTCTGTCCAGCCATGCGTTAAGCATTCTGGCTCCGTAATACACTACCAGATTGGAAATGACCAATAAGGCAAGTGCCGTAACTGCATAAGGGGGCAGGAACTTACGACAAGCCTCCTTAAACCTTTCTGCTCTCATTTTAACAACTCCCTTCCGCTGCCTCCCCGGGCAGCCCGACTCTTTGCGCCCCCGCGCATCAACTCTATACCCCGGAAATACGGCGCCCCGCACTTCCTGATTACTAATTTAACCACTTATTCGATTAAGATACAAGTTATAAACACATTAAGATTTGATTAAAATTGGTTTTCTTTTTAACCAAAAGCGTATTATGCCACCTTTCGTGAAGAAAGTCAACATAATGTTTTCCCCCGCCGGTCGCACGTTTTTATGTGTCCTGACCGGCCTTCTGCTTTCTTATTCTCTCAAACTCGGCCTTCATCGTCGGGTTGTCCTTCGTGAGCTTCTTTACCGAAACGTCTTCAACCTTGCCCGTCGCGATGCGCAGCTGATTATCGGAGCCCTGCAGCTCCTTCTTTACCTTTTCGAGATGCTGGATCGTCTTGTCGATCTCATCGATCGCCTTGTCGAAATGATCGTGCGCAATGTTGTAGTTGCGGCTGAAATCGTCCTTGAACTTCATCAGATTGTCTTCGAAGTTCGTGATGTCGATGTTCTGGCTGCGGACAACCGCCAGCTCCTGCTTGTAGGAAAGCGCGTTCATCGCGGCGTTCCTGAGCAATGTGATGATCGGGATGAAGCACTGCGGCCTCACCACATACATCTTGTCATATTTATAGGAAACATCGACGATGCCGCCGTTGTAAAGCTCGCTGTCGCTTTCGAGCATCGAAACGAGCACCGCGTACTCACAGTGCTTTTCCCTGCGGTCTTTGTCGAGCTCCTTGAAGAAGTCCTCGTTCTTGTGCTTTGTGGACGTCTCGTCCTGCTCATTCTTCATCTCGAACATGATCGAAACGATCTCATTGTCATATTCATCGCACTCACGGTAGATATAATCGCCCTTGCTTCCTGTGCGTGCGTCGTTGTCCTTCTCAAAATACGCGTTCCTGAACGCAGTCGCGCGCAGCTGGTTGAACTGGTTCTCACAGTGCTGCTCGAGCGTCTCGCCGAGCATCTTTACGGACATTTTTGCCTTCAGGTCCTTGTAGAACTGTATCTGGGCTTCCTTCTCGGCCACGATCACGTCATGCTTTTCCTTTTCGCTGACCAGCTGGCGCTCAAGGTTCTGCTTTTCCTTTTCGACCTTGCCCACAGCCTCGAGGATCGCGATCTTGCGCTTGTTGTCCTCTTCGGCGACGGTCATCTTGAGAGTATTGACCTCTCCCTCATATTTTTTGACGGCATCCTGTACCGCGAGCTTCTGTCTGTCGGACGCAGCGTCCACCGACGCCTGCAGTCTCTGGTTCTCGGCCTCGGCCTTCTGCAGACGCTCGGTAAGCTTCTTTACTTCCCTGTTGTATTCTTCCTGTGACTTGAGTTTGATATCGCTTTCCTGCGCTTTGAGCTCAGCCTCGTGCTGCTCCGAGAGATGCCTGGCCAGTTCCTGTACCCGGCTGTCGACCTCACGGCGGAATTCACCGTCCCTTATCTGCTGCACTATCGAATCAAGCTCGCTGCCGTCCACATCAAAAATCTGTCCGCAATGCGGGCACTTTAATTCCGCCATTATGCTTCCTCCTCACTGAAATCCGTATCCATCGCTATCTGCAGCGCGTATCCGGGGAACTCTTTCCGTACCTTCTCATAAACGCTTCCGTAGACCTCTTTGCGGTCCTTTGCGTCGAAGCTTACAACTATATCAAATCTGACCGTTTTCTCCTTTTTATCGATATAAAAACCGTGCATCTGGAGCACATGAGGCTCCTCCGCCACGATCCGCGCGACGCGCTCCCTTGCGCTCACAGCCTCGGGATCCTTTGTATTATAAGAATAAACGCCTATCGCGGTAAGTACCACGTCATGCTCGCTGTAGACCTTCATCTGGATGCTGCGCAGGAGCTTGTCCAGGTCGTCCGCCGACAACGTGTCGGGCACCTCGATATGCACCGATCCGTTGTATGACTCGGGGCCGTAATTGTGCATCACCAGATCGTAGACTCCGTTGACCTCGGGAAACGCCGAGATCGTCTTCTTTATGCTCTGTGCGAGCTCCGCATCGACTCTCTCTCCGAGGATCTTCGAGAGCGTATCCTTCAGCATCTCAAAGCCGGCCTTAATGATCCAGACAGCGATCAGCGCGCCGAGCCATGCCTCGAGCGAAACGCCGAAGATCAGATATATTGCCGCCGCGGCAAGCGTGGACGCTGAGATGATCGAGTCAAATACCGCGTCGTCGCCCGAGTTGATCAGCGCATCGGAGTTCACCTTCAGGCCGACGCTCTTTACGTATCTTCCCAAAACCACCTTCACGACTACCGCCGCACCCA
The DNA here is from genome assembly GCA_947304065.1 of uncultured Clostridia bacterium. GTDB lineage: Bacteria > Bacillota > Clostridia > Lachnospirales > Lachnospiraceae > RUG11977. Next base: position 22,270 of record CAMZAI010000008.1, read on the forward strand.
CGATGATCAGCGAGACAGTACCGTAGTCGGGGACGTCCGGATCTATTATCTTCTTTACCGATTCGGTAAACGATGTGATGCCTGCGTAAAGCACGAGCAGGGAAATGATCATCGCGCTCAGATACTCGATCCTTCCGTAGCCGAACGGATGCTTCCTGTCGGGCTCTTTCCCGGCCAGCTTCGTCCCTACGATCGTGATCGCCGAGCTGGCTGCATCCGAGATGTTGTTCACCGCGTCCAGCACGATCGCGACCGAATTGGCTGTAAGTCCGATCACGGCTTTAAAAGCCGCAAGAAAGACATTTGCGACAATGCCGGTTATGCTGGTCCTGATTATGGTCCCGTTGCGGTCGCTGCGTTCGTTCATGGCTTTTTCCTCCCAAATGCGTTCTTATGTACGAGTATAACATATTCCCGCAAAAAATACCTGTACAAAAAGCGCTGACGCGCTTTTTTGTGCGTCAGCGTAATTTGTTGATGTAATCGATCATTTTACCGATATTGTCCTTTCGGCTCTTTAAGAAGTCCCTGATGCATTTGACCGACGCGTAGCCGCCGCTTACGGCGTTATCCGCGGTACCGCTGCCCGGGTATCTCTCAAAGAACTGCTCATACAAAGGAGAATAGATATCCTCATACTCCCGGAGCTTCGCAAGAGCCGCGCCCTGCTCCAGTTCACCCTCCGACAGACCGGAGAGGCGCTCGCAGAAGCGCTCCTTAAAGCCTTTGTTGGTCATGAGCCATGCAAAACACAGCACGGCGGGATTATTGGTACCGCGGTCCAGCAGGCCCTCGGGCTTGTAGTTATCTTCTTTTACGGTGTTTGTCTTTGCGTCGGAGCTGCCGCTCACGCCGCCGAATTCCATGTCATAGAACATGAAACGCCAGCGCCCGTCGTATCCGTCCGCGGGACCGGCTTTCCACATCGACCAGTTTTTCCCGGGCCAGTCCCATTTATTGTTGATCCATATCTCTGCGGCAAAATAGTCCATGACCGAGGTCTCGTCGACAATGCGGCAGAACTCATCATAGTCCGCGTCTGCGCTTAAGTCGTCATGGTTTTTAAAAAAGTCCAGAAGCTCCCTGAAGAAATAATCCTCCGTTTCGCCTTCGGGCAGCTTTCCTTCATCGAGCTTATATCCGCAGGCGTATTTTTCCGCGTCTCCCTTATAGATGACCACGCTGTCTTTGTCCACGCCGTATCTGCCTTCTAAATAATCGTCGCTGTAGTCCTCCTGCAGCACGTACAGTCCCCAGTATTCCCCGTTGATATAAACCACACAGGGCCTGTTCGCCTGCGTCTCGCAGTTCAGGTCTCCCAGCAGCGACTGCCAGTAAACGTCGTTGAATTTGGCCGTAAATGCACAGTTGCCTCCGGCTCTCAAAACCAGCGTGTCGAACTTGTCCATCGCCTGTCCCGATCCGTCTTTGCTGTCTGCACCGAAGACCGGATACTTGAAATTCTTTTTTCCGTAATCGCCCCTTGCATACAGTCTGAAGCCCTTTTGCAGGTCCGAGCGGGAATAATTCCCCTGTATCCTGATCCCGCAGAGCTGCGAAATGACCTCGTACGCTCCGTCGGCATCCACCTCGAGCAGCGAGACCGAAGCTTTTCGCTCCCATTCCCTGCCGTGCTGCTTATAATTCGCATCGAGCGAACGCGCGACCTCGGCGTCCTTTATCCTTCCGTTGGCCAGCAGGTATTCGTGCAATGCGTTGTTGAATATGCTGCCCTTGACATAGATGCCGCGCTCGCTGTCAAACAGATCGTCATAGTCCACGGAAATGCTGACAACCGCGAGCGGGCGTCCTGCCGCCGCGCAGCTCTGTGCCAGCCCCTCTATATGCTCTTCGGGACTCCCGATAAAGAATACTCCTCCGCTTTCGGGCCCGAAGCTTCCGTCATCATACATGGCCGCAGCCCTGATCACGGTGCATCTGTCGACCGCGCTTTCCGAGGGAGCCTTGACGGTGCTTTCAAAGAAGTAACCGCCCGGAGCCACCGAGCTGTAATTGCCAGAGAAGAGAACCGGATCTACAGCTGAGACCGTAAGTCCGGCTGCAGGCGCCGCGCCTATGCGGATTGCGGAAGTATATTCCATGGCAGTATCGCTCTCTGCCGGATCGCTCCCGTCGAGAGTATAGAATATCCGGCCTGTTCCCGCGCCGACATCCGAAGCGGGGATGCTGAGTTCCAGATTGAATTCGTCGGAGTAGAAACCGCTTGGAGCGGAAAATTCAATGCTCTTTTTTAGCTTCTGCGCCCACTGTGCAATTTCGACCATATCTGTGCCGGCGTCACCTGCCGCATCTGTAGTTCCGTCACCTGACGTATCCTTTGCGGGCGTAGGCGTGACTGATGGCTGTATGTCATCTTTCTCCTGTATTCCGGAGCTGTCAGGTATCTCTGTCTGCTCCTGTACTGCGGTGTTGTCCGGTATCCCCGTCTGCTCCTGTACTGCAGTGTCCTCCTGTCCCCCGGTCTGCTCCTGTGTTGCTCCGTTGTCCTGTGCCGCGGTCCTCTCCTGCGCTTCGGACCCCCCTCGTCCGCAGGCAGTAAATGCCGCACAGATCAGGACAATTATCAACAAGCCTGTAAACCGGCGCACCCCATTGCTGAAAAATAACTCCCTCATATTTGTTCTCCTGAATTTTTTGTGCATGATATCGCACATTTATACTATAAAACCAATATGCGTATGGAAGTAGCCGACAAATAAGAGAACTTAAGCATGCATTATTCAAGGTTTATGCATGTAATATTGTTTCATTTTCTGTGATAATTTATTAATTATTAAGTAATAATAAACTATAAATCTAAAAGTTTACAGATTATTTAGCACTCTCCTCTTGACAGTGCTAATGTATGGTGCTATCATGTAGTCGAACAAAGGAACAGAGATGTTCAAAAGTTTTTCACCTCCGTCCCAATGCTCATAAGACATATTGGTTAGATCAGATATTATTATGAGAAGGAGGAATGACCTATGTTGTTACCTAGCATTTTCAGAGAGAACTTATTTGATGACTGGATGGATTTCCCGAAGTTTGACGATTTCGGAGACATCGACAGGAAGCTGTACGGCAAGCACGCCGCACATGTAATGAAGACCGATGTTCATGAGCACGATGATGCTTATGAAGTAGTTATTGATCTGCCCGGCTTTAAGAAGGATGAGCTGTCCGTTCAGCTCGAGAACGGTTACATGACCGTTTCCGCATCGAAGGGCCTGGATAAGGATGAGAAGAATAAGAAAGGCAGGATCATCCGCCAGGAGCGTTACGCAGGATCTATGCAGAGAAGCTTCTATGTCGGAGAGAATGTCACTCAGGAAGATGTCAAAGCGAAATTCGAGGACGGCGTCCTGAAGCTTACCGTTCCGAAGAAGGAAGTGAAGAAGCTGCCTGAAAACAAGACGATAGCGATCGAAGGATAATGCAGTGACCAAATAAATAAAAGCCCGGCTCAGCCGGGCTTTTTGTTATGCTTTATTCGCTGTGTTACCTCTTTTTATGCCGCAAACAGATCTTTGTACCATGTCAGCGACTTGATGTATGCGTCATAGATCCTGTCGTCATCGATATTCTTGAGCAAAAGCTGCCTTGAAGCTTCCTGGAACGAAGCGTTTTCGTATGCGATCATGAAATCGAGCACCGCTGCGAGGTCGCCTTCGTGTCTGAGCAGCGCGTTCTGTATGTTGCGCCCGACATTGACCAGGGCCAGAGCTTCCTCCATGGGCTTTTCAAGAATGATATCAAGCACCGAGAACAGTCCGGTAAGGAAGAGCTCGTTTGAAAGACCTGCCTGTTCGAAGACAGGGGCCAGATTCTCGGCAAACTTCGCCCTAAGCAGCGAAAGTCTCGTGATCTCGCTGGGTTTGTCGGTACACAGCTCTTTGGTGACCGCGGTATTGATCCATTTTTTAAGTTCCTTCTGCCCGAGCATGGCAGCGGCATGCCGTACCGAAGTGATCTCGGAATTCCGCGACATCCTGTTAACAAGTTTGAGCATCGAGATAACAAGCGAGGTATCGCGCGATATCGTATCCGCTGCTTTGGTAAGATCGTAATCCGGAGCGTTCACAACATTCAGGAGTTCAACGTAGGTAGCCTTTAACGGCGCGAGCTCCTTTCCGCCCTCGGAAATGGGCATACGGAAAAACTCGCCCTCGTACATCGAATATGCATCCTTATCGGCGAGCGCTTCGTATTCCTCGCGTGTATTGACATTGACCGCGATAAGCTTCAGATCGGGATAATTCTTTGAAAAATAGGATCTCGCGACAGCGATGTTAATGCGCTTATGGTTTAGCAGAATATAATCCGTAAGGCTGAGGATAGGCTTGTATTCGTCAAACAGGTCATAAGCGAGGCCCTTGATCGCGAACGAAAAACCGTTCTTTTTAAGGGCTGCGATCCTCTGAACATACTGCTCTGTGGGCTTGATGCTGCTGTTTCCGAGCAGTATCACCTTCGAATGGTCCACCTTACAGTCACTCTCGAGGTCGGTAAATACGGATACCTCGTTGACTTCAATAAATACATTGCGGTCTTCGGACACGGAGCCGAGACCCATGTTGTTGACGATCTCGAGTCCGAGCACTCTCGTAGCCAGATCGAGCCTGCCGGTACCCAGAAGCCCCGGCTGGGCAAAAAGGTTCTCTCTCTGCGCGAAGATCGAATACGCGAGAACGTTCATGTTCTTGTCAAATAACGGGATCAGTGTAGCTAACATACATACCTCCCTTTTGCTTTCTTTCTGTTATACGCTCGGCAAAGATCGGAATCGCTTTGCCTTCGCGAATAGTATAGCATGAAAATGCCGAAAATGCTATTTGAAAGTTTGGACACAGGCGCAGCCCCATTTATCTGTGCCTGTATATTGCCCTAATAGAGTGAAGTTTTATCCTCTTGCCGAGTTCCAGCCGTTCATCTCCTTTGAAAGCGGCGTAACTGCTGTCTGCGATCGAGTTGCCGTCCAGACTGTCAACCTGTATCAGTCTGTAATCATCGAAGGTCGTCACCACTATATAGAGTTTGCCCGTATATGGTAAGCCCATATCTTTGAGGTCCTTAATAAGAACCTGTTCATCATAGATTTCTTCGATA
>CAMZAI010000009.1 GCA_947304065.1 uncultured Clostridia bacterium
CGCCAGGCAGCGCAGAACGCGCAGGCACCCGCACAGCAGACTAACTCTGACGAGAACAGATAATGTCACATCCCGACAGCAGCCTCCGGAACCTCCGGGGGCTGTTTTTTATACAAAAAAGTCCCCGGATCACTCCGGGGACTCGTTTTATCAAGTTGAAAAATATTACTTCTCAGCGGTCTTATCTTCGATCTTGCCGTCCTTAGCGTTCTTGCGTACGGACTCAACGCCCTTTAAGCAGCTGTCAAGCTTCGAATAACCCTCGCCTGTAGCGATGATCTGGCCGTTCTTTGCCTTAAGTCTGAAGCGGAACTCACCCTTCTTGTCCTTGTAAACCTCGAACTTGGGATTGGACTCTGCCTTGAAACCGGTAACGGTCTGATTCTCAAGAGCAGCGATGGGTGCATTGGCTGCTACGCTGGCAACACCGTTCTTCGCGGTAGCCTTTGACTTGTAAACCTGGCTGGTAGCGATAACTTCGCCGTTGCCTGCAACGAGATTGAACTTAAAACCTGTCTTTGCCTCTGATAATACAAACTTACCCATGGGTAAAACCTCCTTCTTTTTATCCCCTTTTAGGATTATTTACGGCTTTTGCCGTCCTCATGTATGATATTATCAAATTTCGAAAAAAATGTATAGACAAATTGCGAAAAAAACGAAAAAAATCGATAATTCTCTGTCGTTTTAGCTTCTCGCGAGTTTCTTTGACATCTCATACAGATATGAGTCGGGCTGCTTTGTCATACGGAGGGCCTTCTCCATGTCGAAATCAACAAATTCGCCGTTGCAGTACGCCACGATACGGTTCTTCGCGCCCGCGTTGATCGCCTCGACCGCCTTGCCGCCCATGGCCGACGCGTAAACCCTGTCCTGACAGGTAGGTCTTCCGCCGCCCTGGATCAGGCCGAGGATCGTGGCCCTGGTCTCAAGTCCCGTAGCAAATTCGATATTCTTCGCGAGCGATCCGGACTTTCCGACCGCCTCCGAATTGATGATCAGATGGAGGCGCTTTCCAAGCTTCTTCTTGCTGATGATCTCGCTGATGATGGCCTGCTGGTCGTTGTCATAGAACTCGGGTGTAAGGATCTCCTCCGCTCCTGTAGCGATTCCTGCCCAGAGCGCGTTATGACCGGACCTGTAACCGGCCACCTCAATGATGGAACAGCGTTCATGCGACGCCGAAGTGTCCCTGACCTTATCGATCGCGGACATCGCGGTATTGATCGCGGTATCGTAGCCGATCGTGTACTCGGTGCATGCCACGTCGTTATCTACCGTGGCGGGGATGCCGATCACGTTCACGCCGCGCTGGATCAGTTCCATTCCGCCGCGCATGGTGCCTGTGGCTCCGATCACCACGAGAGCGTCTATGCCGAGCTCCTTGATGGTCTCAACAGCCTTCGCAATGCCCTCTTCGGTCTTGAATTCGGGTGAATCCGCAGCAAGGAGCAGCGTTCCGCCCTTCTGAACGGTCTCGGACATCGTGCTGTTCGACATCTCTATGTAGTCCTTCTCGATGAGGCCGTTAAAGCCTCTGTAGAAGCCTATAACCTTCATGTTGTAGCCGATCGCGGAACGTACGACCGCACGGATCGCCGCGTTCATGCCGGGTGCGTCTCCGCCGGAGGTCAGAATGCCGATGGTCTTGCGGCCCTTCGACTCGGTATTGACGGGAAGCATGCCCTCTCGCTGGAGTATCCTTCCTTCGCCCTTACGCGTAAGCTTCGAGAGCATGTCTACCAGAAACGGATCGAGCGATTTCTTCATCGCCAGCGCTTCTTCCATGTCGTAGTCCACGAACTGTCCGTGCTTGAATGCCACGACGCGCTGATTGCCGCCGTTGTGTAAAATATCAACGGCCTTCGCACCCATCGCCGAAGCGAATACCCTGTCCTTACATGTCGGGCTTCCGCCGCGCTGCATGTAACCGAGATTCGTGGCTGTCGTGGGCATGCCGGTCGCGTACTCGATACGCTTTGCCATACCCTCGGAATCGCCGATACCCTCGGCGTTGACTATGATGTAATGCTTGCGTCCGGACTTGCGCTTCGTCTGGATATCGCCGATCAGCTTCTGCTCCTCGTAGTTGTACATCTCGGTCGAGAGCACTGCCTCGGCGCCGTTTGCGATACCGCACCAGAGTGCGATGAATCCGGCGTGACGTCCCATAACTTCGATGATCGAACAGCGCTCCTGGGACGTGGAGGTGTCTCTGATATTGTCAATGGCTTCCATAGCGGTATTAACCGCAGTGTCGAAGCCGATGGTGTATTCTGTGCATGCGATGTCGAGGTCAATGGTTCCGGGCACTCCGATAACATTGATCCCGCGTGCGGCAAGACTCTGGGCGCCTCGATACGAACCGTCTCCGCCGATTACGATCAGGCCTTCGATGCCGTGCTTGCGGCAGTTCTCAGCGGCCTTATCCTGGCCTTCCTTCGTGAGCATCTCGGGGCAGCGCGCGGTATACAGGAAGGTTCCGCCCTTCTGGATGGTATCGGCCACGCTCTTCGAGGTAAGCTCGACAAAATCCTCGTCGATCAGGCCCGAGAAGCCTCGTCTTACACCTACGACCTCCATGCCGTACGCGATACCCGTGCGCACTACGGCTCTGATCGCAGCGTTCATGCCGGGTGCGTCTCCGCCCGAAGTCAGTACGCCGATACGCTTGATAGCCTTCTTCGCGCCGGCCTCCTTCTTTGCCGTTTCCTTCTTTACTGCCGTCTTTTTGGTACTTTCCTTAACAGTTTCTGTTTTTTTGGTTCCTGCCATACACGCCACCTTCACTATATAAGTATTTCCCCTCAGTTTCAGTATAACTCACAGCCCGCAAAAATCAAGCTTTCACGATCCTCTTCGACACCTTTATCCGCGCGTAGCGGAGCTTGTATTCAGCCTCGGAGATATCCTCGAGATAATTCCTGTTGAAATTCGTCCTGATACCTGCCGCTTCCAGGATGTCCGCAGCCTTGTTGTAGGCGATCGCGGCGTCCGTCAGCTCGCTGTAATGCCCCACGATCAGGTCGGACCTTACATGTATCCTCGTCGTAAATGTATCCCTCGCACGCACGGTCTCCTTTGTGACTCCGAAATACGGATTGACTATCACGACATTTCCCGAACGGAAATCGTAGCGGTCGTTGTTCTTGAAATAATAATCCTTGCCGCAGACCGCGAAGTTCTTGATGCCGTACCGTGCGTAAATGTTCAGCTGTGAGCCGTAATCGGCCACGAACAGATGCCCGCCGCGCCGCTGTATCGTATGATGCGTGTAATAAAACAGCTCCGACGCGTCAAATCTGAGTATCGTGTCTTTGTCCAGATAATACTCGAAGTATCTGTAACGCAGGTAGATCGGGCCGCGGCAGTAAATACCGTTGTCCCTTAAGTTTATCATCGCAACCCATTTTTCGAACGGAACAGGTCCTTCCTCATAGTCATCTATCGTGATCTTCTTTTTGCCGGTTTCCCTGAGGATATCGTTCGCCGCCTTATAAGCGGCGTTCGCGGCTTTGGCTGTCTCGAAGCTTCCCAGACTTATATGCTTTGAGCGATAGGTAAGGGAAGCCCGGAAGTAAGGCGTCCCGTCCTTTTTCACGGCGGGATAGACGCCGGGAAGTCTTCTTTTTTTCTCCTTTTTTTCCATAGCGGTCACCCGTTCAATCCAGTGCGGTTACTCATTATCTTCCGCCGAAGGAGCCTTTTCCGCCCCACTTTACGGCTGCCTGCGTGATCTTGACCGCTTCCTCGCCGTATGCGGCTTTAAGCTTCTGAGTCAGTTCGTCGCAGATGCCCGTGGTCATCGACATCGGCAGCTCCTTCATGCTGTGCTCTGCCTCGCAGTAGATCACTACCGCATCGCACCCGTCGTAGGCGCCTATCGCAGCCAGCAGATCCTTTTCCGCGGCCTGATATGCCGGGATGTCGGGGAAGCGTACCCAGAGCTTTTTCGGAAGCTCGTTGAGGCTCACCATATCCATGAATATCAGCTTCGCGTCCCGGTCTTCCTCGGCGCTCACGCGGCCCCTGATCAGCACCTTCTCGCCTTCGACAAAGTCCGATCTGCGCTTTTCGTAATCCTTGGGGAATACGAGCACTTCTATGTTGCCGAACATGTCCTCCAAAGTCAGGAAGGCCATGACCGAATTCGATCTCGTAGTTTTTAAGGTCTTCGCCTCTATAATGCCGCCGACCACGGCTATAGAGCCGTCCTCCGCCGATACATTGCCCGTTTCGTCGTCGATCATGAAATCGAGCGAAGTCGCGGTGGTATTCTTATCGAGAGCGTATTTGTACATATTGAGCGGATGTCCGCTGATATAGAGTCCGAGGACTTCCTTCTCAAAGTTCAGTATCTCTTCGCTCGTGTAATCGGGGATGTCGGGGAACGAAAGATCGGCCTTGAAGGTCTCCTCGTCCTCGCAGATATCGAACAGCGACATCTGTCCCGTAATGCTCTTCTTGCGCTCGTTCGCGGTATCGTCGATGATCTTCGCGTAGGTCATCATCTTCTGCCTGCGCGTTCCGGGCAGCGAATCGAACGCGCCCGCCTTGATCATGTTTTCAATAACGCGCTTATTGGCTTCCTTCGAGGTCATGCGGATGATGAAATCCTGCAGATCCTTGAACGGTCCGCCCTCGCGCCTGTCCTCAACGATGCCTTCCACTACGGCGTTGCCTACGCCCTTGATGGCCGAGAGCGCATAGCGTATCGCGTCCTTGCCGTCCGCGGTCTTAACCGCGGTGAAAGCCACGTCTCCCTCGTTGATATCGGGGGCGATCAGCTCGATGCCCATCTGCTTGCAGGCGTAAATGTACGAAGCCACCTTGCCCGACTGGTCGAGCACCGAAGTCAGCAGCGCGGCCATGAACTCCGCGGGATAATAGCGCTTCAGATAAGCGGTCTGGTAAGCGACTACCGCGTAACAGGTCGCATGCGCCTTGTTGAACGCGTACTTCGCGAAATCGGTCATCTCGTCGAATATCCTGTTGCCGACCTCTGCGGAAATACCCTTACCCGCGCATCCGGGAACACCTTCATCGGGATTGCCGTATACGAAATTCTGGCGTTCCTTCGCCATAACTTCCGCTTTTTTCTTCGACATCGCACGTCTTACCAGGTCGCTCCGGCCAAAGCTGTAGCCCGCCAGATCGCGTACGATCTGCATAACCTGCTCCTGGTAAACGATACATCCGTGCGTGGGCTCGAGGATCGGACGCAGCTCCTCGCACTCGTAGTGTATAGAGTCCTTTTCCTGCTTGCCCTTGATGTATTTGGGAATAAAGTCCATCGGGCCCGGTCTGTACAGAGCGATGCCCGCTATGATATCTTCTATGTTCTCGGGCTTTAATTCCTTCATGAACGCGGTCATGCCCGCGGATTCGAGCTGGAATATGCCCTCGGTGCGTCCCGACGCGATCAGGTCGTAGACCGATCTGTCGGAATAATCGATATTGTCAATGTCAAAACCGGGATCCTTGCCCGAATTCCTTATAGCCTTTGCCGCATCGTCAATGACCGTAAGGTTGCGCAGTCCGAGGAAGTCCATCTTTAACAGACCGAGCTCCTCGAGAGTGGTCATCGTGTACTGTGTGGTGATAACGTTATCCGAAGAACGCGAGAGCGGCACGAATTCATCGACCGGAGCCGGCGCGATTACCACGCCCGCAGCATGTATTCCTGTGTGCCTCGGAAGTCCCTCGAGTCTCATCGACATATCGATGAGCTTATGCGTCTCGGGTTCGCTGTCATATGCGGATTTAAACTCGGGATTCTGCGCGAGCGCCTTGCCGAGCGTGATGCCGAGCTCCTTCGGCACCATCTTCGCGATCCTGTCCACATCGGCGTAGCTCATGTCGAGCGCGCGTCCGACGTCACGCAGTACGGCCCTGGCCTGCAGGGTTCCGAAGGTCACGATCTGCACCACGTGATCCTTGCCGTACTTGCCCATTACATAATCGATGACCTCCTGCCTTCTCTCGGGGCAGAAGTCGATATCGATATCGGGCATCGTAACACGCTCGGGGTTCAGGAAACGCTCAAACACAAGATTGTAAGGCATCGGATCGATCTCGGTGATGTCGAGCACATAAGATACGATGCTTCCGGCCGCGCTTCCTCTTCCGGGGCCTACCGGTATGTCGTGAGTCTTCGCGAAATGTATGAAATCCCATACGATCAGGAAATAATCGACAAAGCCCATGTTCCTGATCGTCGTAAGCTCGTAGCCCATGCGGCTCTTAAGCTCCTCGAATTCCTCCGCGCTCCTGTCCCCGTAGCGCTCTTTAAGGCCCTTCTCGCAGAGCATCGTAAGGTACGTCTCCGAATTATAGCCTTCGGGCACGTCAAAATGCGGCAGCTTGTAATGTCCGAATTCAAAATCGACATTGCATCGCTCCGCTATTTTCGCAGTATTGTCCAATGCTTCGGGAACATATCCGAACAGTGTGCGCATCTCCTCTTCGGATTTGAGATAGAACTGCCCGCCTTCGTAGCGCATGCGGTCCTCATCGGTGACCTTTTTCTGCGTCTGAATGCACAGAAGGATGTCGTGAGGCACGGCGTCGTCCGCGAACGTGTAGTGAACATCGTTCGTTGCCACCAGATCTATGCCGGTCTCCTCATGCATGCGAAGCAGCTGGGAATTGACCAGACCCTGTTCGGGGATGCCGTGATCCTGCAGTTCCAGGAAGAAATTGCCGTGACCGAAAATACGGTCATATTTGAGGGCCGAGGCCTTTGCGTCCTCGTATCTGCCCTTTACGATAAGATTCGGGATCTCGCCCGCCAGACATGCGGAAAGCGCTATTATCCCCTGATGATAGCGCTCCAGAATCTCATCGTCGACGCGGGGCTTGTAGTAGAAACCCTCGGTAAAGCCCCGTGAAACGATCTTTATTAAGTTTTGATAGCCTTCGTTGTTCTCGGCCAGAAGGATCATGTGGCGGTATCTCTCGTCGGATACCGAATTCTCCTTCTCAAAACGGGACGCGGGCGCAACATAGACCTCGCAGCCGATTATCGGCTTGATGCCCACTGCCTTGCATGCGCGGTAAAAATCTACGCAGCCGTACATTACGCCGTGATCGGTGATCGCGAGCGAATCCATACCGAGCTCTTTTGCCCTTGCTGTGATCTCCTTTATCTTTCCGGATCCGTCGAGCAGACTGTACTCAGTATGCACATGCAAGTGTGTAAATGCCATTGTTCGTCCCCTTTGCCAACTCCCTAAAACACCGTTCAACCGGTGTATTTATCATAAATCCAGCTTAGGTCTGGTCTTGTCGAACACGGATTCCACATCAAAGAAGGGCGTAAGCTTTTCGGGCGTCTTTACCATGCGTTCTCCGTCCGCATTGATACGTCCCTGTCTCAAATAACCGTCGCGTATCTGAACCCAGTACTGCGCCGAATCCACGTTGCAGAAATACCAGAAACCGTACTTTTTCATGATCTCGTACTTTTCGCCGCTGTAACCTCTCCAGTTGCAGATATCGGCTCCGTACGGATAAATGTAGATGTCCGTATATCCGAGAAGGATCTCGACCTCGTCCTGCCATCTCTGGCAGTCATATTCGAGCTTGCTGACCGAGATATCGGTCATGTTACTGTGCGTATAGCTGTGGCTCGCGAATTCCCATCCGTCGGCCTTCAGCGCCTCGACAACCTTAAGCACTTCTTCTCTCTGCGCCTCGATCTTCGCCATCTTGTCCGCTTCGGACATACCGTCGTAGATCTTCATGCTGAGGCCTGTGTCGTATCCCAAAGCGCCCTCAAATCCGGTAACTCCGAGGATTCCCTTTCTTCCCTTATATGAGAAATCGGGATGCTCCCTGACAAAACGGTCAATGATCGGAACCATGTCATATTCTCCGTAGAGATAATTACCGTCTTTGTCAATGTATTCGCAGGTAGGAAGGCCGTCGTCTCCGACCACTATCCTCTCGGCGAAACCGTTTTTCTGCATGTAAACGTAATAGTTAACGTCATCCTGTGAGAGAACGAAAGGTATCTTTCCTTCGGGAAGCCAGATCTCTTTCTGGACCAGCCTCTCTACTCCGTCGTCTCCGACCACGCGCTCGGCCATGTCATGAACACTGATCAACACATAGCCTTTCTCATACATCTGCTCGATCATCTTGTTGAATTCATCGATCGTGGTCATGTATCTGTTGTAGCCCACCGGCTGACTGCTGCCCTTGCCGAACGCACGGGAAGTGTCAACGATCAGCGAATGCACGAACAGGTGGCTGATCTGGGTATTGTCGGGCCATTTAACAAGCTTCGACTTCTGCTCCTCATAGGAAGCGATCGCGGCTGAAAGGCGTTCAACGCTCTCGTAACCCTCGACGGCCTTCACCGTCTCTATCGCTTTGTCATAGTCATACATCTTCGCCATCAGGTCGGTCTGTTCAAGTATACCGTCGACCTCCGCCTCAAGCTTCTCACGTGCCAGACGCTCCTCTTCTTCGCGTGCCAGACGCTCAAGCTCTGCCTGCTCCTCGGGAGTAAGCGTGGGCGTGGGTGCTTCCGTAGGCGTAGCCTCAATGTCCTTCTTCACATTTGAAGACGTGGGAACCTTCGCGCCCTCGATATCCACCGTATCCGCCGCGACCTCAATATCGGCCGGACTGTAAGCCTTCGTCTTCTTGTCCTTCTTCAGCTCGTTAAAGCCTATGCAGACAAAAAGGATACCGATGATAATCAGCTCCGCCGCAATGACTATGGTTCTGTTTCTGCTGTTCTTCAAAGTGCTCCCCCCATTTTCTTAAAAAGGAACGGTCGCCCGTTCCAGTTTTTTACATTACGCGAAAAAAGCCTCGATGCTCTTCATGGCTTCTTCCTCATCGCTGCCGTTGACGATCACGTCGATCAGATCGTTGGCCGCGGTGGCTCTGTTCATAATGCTTATAAAGGTCATCATGCCCATGATACTCTTGGCGTTGACCTTTTTGTCCTTGTACTCGAAGTACACAGTACTCTCAAATTTGCTTGCTTCCTGTACCAGCTTGGCGATCGGCCTTCTGTCAAGATCTGCCGTAATGTCGATAGCCATCTTCTTCTGAACCATTTCCTTTTTCTCCTCCGTTTTCCAAAAAAACTAAAACAACTTTATCCCGGCTTCCCCGAACGCAGCCTTTCGGCCATGTCCGACAGCTTCTGCAGCCTGTGATTCACTCCCGATCTGCCCACGCGCCGATCATGCTTCTCCCCAAGCTCGGCGAGGGAGGCGTCCGGAAATTCCAGCCGCAGCAGAGCCGTAGTTCTCAGCTCATCGCTCAATGAATCGAGCCCAACAGTGTCATTGAGAAATTGTATATCCTCTATCTGCCTGGTCGCCGCGGCGATCGTTTTGCCGATATTGGCGGCCTCGCAGTTAACACGTCTGTTTATTGAATTGCGCATCTCCTTGACGATCCTGACGTTTTCCAGCTCCATAAGGCTTACATGGGCTCCCATGATGTTCAGGACGTCAACGATATGCTCCCCGTCTTTTAAGTATACTACATTATACTTTTTTCTGTTAACAATTTTTGCATCGATCCCGAACGAAATGATCAGCTCGGCCGTCAAAGCCGCTTTATCCGCGTCGTCCGTGACAAATTCAAGATGATAATCCTTCTCGGGATCCGTGATCGATCCGCCCGCAATGAAGGCTCCCTTCAAAAACGCCCGCTTGCAGCAGGTCTGCTGGACAACCACACGGTTCGGTACCAGTCCGTCCTGCATCTTCAGGAGTTTTAAGACTTCCTCCGTCTCATCCTGCGTGAGCGCCGTCACATACGTCGCTTTACGTCCTTTTTTCCCGGTAAGCGTCCCCTGTACCGGGTCCTTTCCGAGAAGCTTTTTGATAAGCATTGTAAAACAATCGTTAACCGCTTCGTTTTCGCTCGAGAGCTCTATCCTTCCGTCCCGCAAAACGGCTGACATCGCCGTGACCGCCGCGAGCTCCGCGATCCTGCAGTGGCGCGCGTTCGGAATGGACGAAACCAGTTCTTTTTTCACATTAAGCGAGAAAGACATGCCCTCACCCCTTTATATTTACATCAGTCAAAGCCGATCATACGGACCTCGGGTTCCAGCCTGACTCCCGAATTCCGGTACACCCTGTCCGAAACCTCCCGGATCAGTTTAATAATGTCCGATGATGTGGCGCGGCCTTTATTGATGACGAATCCGCAATGCTTTTCGGAAACGCAGGCGTCGCCGACCGAATAGCCTTTGAGTCCCGCTTCCTCTATAAGTTTGCCCGCAAAATATCCTTCGGGGCGCTTAAAAGTGCTGCCCGCGCTCGGATATTCGAGCGGCTGCTTTTCTCTTCTCTTTGCGTTCAGTTCTGAGATCTGCGCGAGTATCGCATCTGTATCTCCGCGTTTCAGCGCAAATACTGCCTCGAGAACGACAAGACCTTTCTCTCCGACGGCGCTGTGCCTGTACGACAGGTCAAGTCCGTCCCGGTCCATGTCGAAGATATTCCCCTCGGCGTCCATCACACGTGCGCTCACGATCACATCTTTGATCTCTCCGCCGTATGCTCCGGCGTTCATGAACACCGCTCCGCCGACCGATCCGGGAATGCCCGCCGCAAACTCAAAGCCTGCCAGCCCGCGTCTCGCCGCATCGTACGCAACCTTGGTCAGAGGCGCTCCGGCATGTGCCTTCACAAGTACCTCTCCGTCCCGTTCTTCGTAGGAAATATCGGCCTTTCCTTCTTTTATCACGACCACGATCCCACGGAATCCGTCGTCAGAAACAAGAAGGTTAGTTCCGTTGCCAATGATATAATAAGGAATTTCATTTGCTTTTGCAAGTAAAATAATATTCCTTAATTCTGCCTCGTCGGAGGGGACGGCAACAAAATCCGCGGGCCCTCCCGTCCTGAAGGAAGTGAAGTCCGAAAGCGGCGCGCCGGTCAGTATCCTGCCCTTCGGGGCCGCCTCTTTCAGCATTAAAAACAGATCTTTTTCCAAAGCGATCATTCTCCCAATGCAAGATATGCTGCTCCGTACATTCCGGCGTCGTTGCCGAGAGTCGCGAGCCTGAACTCGCGGCCGCGGAGTACATTGAGATTGTTCCCGTCGAAATATTTCTTAACCGTATCGGTAATGATGCTGCCCGCGCGCGCCACGCCGCCGCCGATGACATAAGCCTCGGGGTCAACGGTTGCGCCTACGCCCGAAAGCGCCTGCGCAAGATATCTGCACATGGTGTCCACCGCCTCCGACGCCATCTTGTCGCCTGCCTTGGCAGCGTCGAATACATCCTTCGCGGTAAAGCCTTCCTTATCTCTCAAAACGCCGGGCTCAGAAGTCTCGGCGATCGCCTTCTTTACAAGTCTTACAACGCCGGTAGCCGAAGCGTACTGCTCGAGATGTCCCCTGCAGCCGCATCCGCACAGATCGGTCTCGTCAGGATTAACTACAATGTGGCCGATCTCTCCGCCGCCGCCGTGGATACCGTGAACGACCTTCCCATCTATTACGATTCCTCCGCCCACGCCGGTTCCGAGCGTGATGAATACGATGTTTCTGCAGCCCTGAGCGCCGCCCTTCCAGAGCTCGCCGAGCGCCGCAACGTTCGCGTCGTTCGCAGCGATGCACTTAAGACCGGTAAGAGAGCTCATCTTCTCGTTAACATTGAAGATATCCCACTTGAGGTTTGCGCACTTCATGACCGTTCCGTCGGGAGTAATGGGGCCGGGAACTCCGAGTCCTACTCCGAGCACATCTGCCTTATCTATTCCTCTCTCCGAAAGCTTCGAAAGGATCGCGTCCGCGATATCGGTCGGAACGTTCACCCCGTGATTCTCGGTCCTCGAAGGGATCTCCCACTTCTCGAGAATGCTTCCGTCCTCGGTAAAAAGTCCGAGCTTAACGGTTGTTCCGCCTATGTCCACACCAAAACAATACTTCATATCCTGCTGTCACTCCTGTGATTTATTTATATTTGCCATCGCCCTGTCATAGAGCGCCTTTGCCGCATTGTAGCCCATCTTCTTCTGTCTGCAGTTGACCGCCGCGGACTCGCAGATGATGGCAAGGTTACGTCCGGGACGGATCGGGATGTTGTGGCATACGATGTTGTTGCCCAGGTAATTCACGTAATGCTCTTCAAGTCCCATTCTGTCGTACTCGCGGTCCCTGTCCCATTCCTCGAGATTGATAACGAGGTCGATCTGCTGTGTATTCTTAACGCTTTCAATACCGAACAGCGTCTTTACATCTATGATCCCGATACCGCGAAGCTCGATGAAGTGCCTCGTCATCTCGGGGCTCATTCCGATCAGCGTATCGTCGCTGACCTTTCTGATCTCAACCACGTCGTCGCTTACCAGACGGTGTCCTCTCTTGATCAGCTCAAGCGCAGCCTCGGACTTACCGATACCGCTCTCGCCCGTGATCAGCACGCCTTCGCCGTATACATCGACCAGAACTCCGTGGATCGTCATCGCCGGAGCAAGCTGTACGTTCATCCATCTGATGACCTCGGCCATGAACGAAGATGTGGTCTTCGACGTGCGGAGCAGCGCTACCTGCGCTTCGGTGGCCGCCGCGATGATCTCGTCCTCAACCTCGATGTTGCGGCAGAATACCACGCAGGGAATGCCGGTCTTCAGAAAGTTCTTCATTCTCTCGACGCCGTCTTCCTGCGCCTTCAGATAGGAATGCTCAACGTTTCCGATGATCTGGATACGGTTGCGGTCAAAGTCTTTCATGAAGCCCGCAAGCTGAAGCGCGGGTCTGTTGATATCGGGCATGGTCAGCTCGATCTTGTTGATGTCCACATCCGGAGTAAGATTCTCCAGGTTCATCTTCTCAATGAGATTCTGAAGCGGGACATTACTGATATCGCCGTTTAACATTTATCTGCCTCCTGTTATTTCACCGATGACGGCCATCAGACCTCCGATCACGATAAGCACGTCCGCGATATTAAATACGATCTTGTCAAATACCGACACATTGATAAAGTCTGTTACCCTGCCCTTTACGAGACGGTCGTAAACATTCCCCGCGGCTCCCGCGAACAGAAGCGAGAATCCCGGCCTTACGGCGCGGTATCCGTCACCTGCGATCACCGGAATGTAAAACACCAGCAGCACCGCGAATACCGCGGCCGAAACCGTGACGACAGCCTTGCGGTTCGATTCAAGCTTATTCATCGCGAAGCCTTTGTTCTCGCGCAGCATCAGCTTTACTTTGCCGCCGAACAGTTCTTTATCCTTACCCGCAAGTTTCCTGCGGGCCAAATCTTTTGATACCTCATCCCCCGCAAATCCCAGCAGGGAGACAACTAATGCAGCCAGTCCGCTCAATCTCAGCACCTCTCCACTATGTCGGCGAACGGGGCGAGCTCCGTGAGCCTCTTGCCCGATGCCGCGCGTCTCATCGAAGGATAATGCACGCAGCCCTTCTCATTCGCTCCGATGTTCGAAAGCCGCTGCTCGATAAGCGTCCTTTCGGGATCGTACACAAGTCCGAAGCGGCGGTTCTCGAGGAGCATTCCGTCTCCGAACGCCGCATAGAGCTTCAGTATATTGATATCACTTTCAAATACGGTAACCTTCGCAAATCTGTCAAGCTCGAGCAGCTCGGCGATATGATAGCCCATGCCGAGGCCGAACACGATGTAACTGTCGATGCCCTCGCTCCTGAAATCGTCGGCGAGAAGGAAGCTCTCGCGAAGGATATTGCCGTTCGTATGCAGATAGATCGGCGCTCCGGTAGCCGAAGGAACCCTCACCGTCATCAGGCCGCTCGACGAAAATTCGACGCTGTAGCCTTTCTCGAGCAGCTCCTCGGGAGAAAGCGGCGCTTCAAGCTCCGCGTTCCTGTTGACCCTGAGCCTCTCGCGCTCGTCATCGTCGACCGAGCCCTGTGTGAGAGAGTCGATACCGGCCGTGAGCTTCTGCTCCATCAGGCGGATCCTGCGGTTATAGGTGCTTGCGTCAAAGCCGTAGATATCCTCCGCGGTCATGATCAGCTCCTGCACATTGCACACAAATGCGGAAAGCTGCATCTCGTACAGATCGGCGAGCAGCACGTAGTCTCTGTTCTTCTTTGCGGCGATCACCGCCTCGAGCATCTCACCCACAAAATCCGAGGGAATGCTCTTGAAAAAGCTTCTGTCGGCCAGCACCGCGTCGCAGACTTTATTGATGCCTTCGGCACTGTCGGCGACCATTCCGAGCGCCTCGTCATAGCGTCCTCGCCTAAACAGAAGGATAGCCTTCTCGGTAAACCCGAGCAGTCTTATATTGTTTTCAAACAGTTCGCGTATATTCAAAATACACACCTCCGTAAGGAAGTTATTCTGCCTATTGCCCCAATCATAAAATATCGTAGCATAAGGTCCGGATTTTGTAAATCGGTGGAAAAGAAAGAGGAAGAGACATGAGTGTATGCGAAACATGTCTCTTCCTGCATTACGCAGTTTTTTTGATGCTGAAAAAACTGCGTGAAATACATTTTAAAGCCGGATGACTTTTACGTCAAGCAAAAGTTCAGTTCTTCTTAAGAAACTGGATGTACTCCGGACTGGGTACGGGGCGCGAGAAAAGATAGCCCTGGAAGTAATCGCAGCCCATATCGCGTACCATTGCGAGAGTCTCCTCATTCTCGACGCCCTCGGCCACACACTTGTACTTAAGGCACTTGAGCATCTTGAGGAGGCTTCCGAGGATTATCCTCGAGTTCTCATCCGCGAGCGCGTTGTCGATCAGCGACTTGTCGAACTTGATCAGGCTGACCGGAAGGCTTGCAAGATTGTCAATATTCGAGAAACCCGTTCCGAAATCGTCGAGCGAGAAGGTCACGCCCCGGTTCAGCAGCGTCCTGATATTGCGCTGCATGACGTGCTTGTCGCGGCTCTGTGCGGTCTCGGTGATCTCGAGATTTATATGCTCGGGGCCGATTCCGTATCTGCGCATGATGTTCTGCAGACGCAGCGTCAGATCCTGCTGCACGCACTGTACGGGTGAAAGATTAACCTCTATATACTCTACGCCGAGCTTTTCGAGCTTGCTCTCGGTGTAGAACTTACATACGCTTTCAAAAACGATCTCACCGATCTGGACGATCAGTCCGTTCCTCTCAGCCAGGGGAATGAATACCGACGGCGGGATGAAGCCTCCGTTGCCGTTCAGATTGTCCCTGAGGCGGATGAGCGCCTCGGCCGATACGAACTTGCCGGAACGGTCCTCGTAGATAGGCTGGTACCATATCTCAAAACCGTCGGTCTTGATCGCATGTCTTACGCACTGAAGGATCCTCTGCTCGTTGTCCCTCATCTCCAGGGATTCCTTCGTCATCTCGTTGATGCGCTGTCCGTCTCCCTCAAGATGCTGCTGGATAACGGTCTCAACAATATGCCTCACGTCGGAGGACGAACTGAAGTGCGCCGGATTGAGCTCCGTAACCTTAAGAGATGCGGCAACCTTCGTATCGTCGACGCTTAAGTATCCTCCGAAGGACTGTATCGCTTCGGATGCCGCGTCGGTCCACTCTCTCGATACCACTGCGGCGTAAATATCGTTGCTCAGGCAGAAAGTATTGTATCTGCCGTAGATCTTCCTGAAGAAGGTTCCGAGCTCATCGCCGAGCTGCCTGATATGCACCTCGTCGAGCATGTGGCTCACATACTCATAACCCTCTATCCTGAAAATGACGATCCTGTCTCTCTTGCTCTTAATGCTCTTTCCGACTGCGATGTAAAAAGCTTTGTCGTTATAGCACTTGGAATTGTTGAAGAAATAGTTCGAGGGGTCCTCAAGCGCCGCATATGAAACCACTCCGACGATCGCTGCCGCTATGGTGATAACGTGCTCGTTCGGGAAATGGTACTGTACGATCGCCGCCCCGAAGATCAGTACGATGCCGGTAAACGCCGCGCCCACCTGAAGCCTGCCGAGGTACTTCCTGAACGACAGAGTGATCGCCACGTCGGCAATGAGCAGAAGCCCGTTGATCACGAACAGCCAGAAGAAGAAGGGACCCATGATAACCTCGCCGGGAACGGAGAGGTCTTCGATGAAATGAGTGAAGGGAGTGGTAATGATAAAAGCTGAAGTGATAACCCAAAGAGAGATTCCGAACAGTTTGTTGAACAGTCCGCAATACTCTCCTTTGGATATGAAAAGAATATAATAGTAAAATCCGCAATTAAGCGAAATATAGCACAGAAGGCAGGGAATCTGGACCAGATACTTCAGCCACAGAGGGCTGTCCGGATGCAGCCAGATAACACTCCACGCAAACAGATCCGAAATTCCGAGGATCATCGTGACGCACAGCATATACAGATAGATCGAACCCGAAGATGTAGGGTACGGTCTCTGCAATGAGTACACGCCGAGCAGGATCGCCGATAGCAGGATCGCTATCAGGTCATACTGATACGAATAATTTAAAGCAGCCATATAAAATTACACCCCTCCGAGGACTCTGCTCTCCCGTGCAGGACCCTCCGTTTAATTATTATATCACACTTTAAGAATTCGTATACCCCTTTTTTACATTTTTTGTGATTTTCTACACGTGTTAAAGCCGCTGCTTTTCACTTTCTGTAGAATCGTGCTTTTTCTAAGGCTTACACCGCTAGAATAAATGCCATTTTTTCAGGCCGTCGGCCACTCCCGTTTCGGTATGGGAAGAATGCTGTTCGCACGGTATTTTGATATATTAAATGAACGTACTCCGATGAACTCTCCGTCGATATTATTGTTGATGCAGTACTCGATGTACCAGTCGGTGTCGAGCATCTTGCCTTCGGGATCGTCGAAGTTCTCAAAGTATTCGCGGATAGCGGGCGCAGCGTCGGTCGACAGGCTGCTGATGTAATAAAAGTCGTAATGGTAGTTCCTGCGCGAGCTGTCTGCGCTTTTTACCACATCGTTGTTTGAGAGGTTGAATCTCGCGATCTGCGCGTCGGCGTTAAGGAACGCAAACGGTATATAGATGATGCTCACCGCGACTATGCAGAAACGCCTGAACGGGAAATCATCCCTGATCACAAGTACGATAACTCCGGCCAGCAGTACCGCAAGCGTCAGCAGCGCGAACAGCACGGATATCCTGTACATCGTAAGATTGTACGCCCTGATATACATGATCATCCTGATGGCGCTCGAAGCGATCATAATATAAGTGCATGCGCAGATGACGAGAAGGATGCCGTTCAGGATGCGGCTCTTCTCAATATGCTTCTTCAGCAGGAGCACAACCGCGAGATTCAGTACACTGACCGCAAGCAGCTGGAAAAAGCCGCGTCTTGCGTACTCTGCGTAAGTGATGCCCTTGGGCAGTTCAAAACCGCCTATGAACAGGAACATTATCTGTACCGCCGAAAACGCCAGATAGAGCAAAGTAACAACCGATGTCACGGTGATCGCGGCAACAGGCTCGACTTTCTTCGGTTCTTTAACGGTGATCAGCGGTCCTTCGGCCTGGACATGCCTCATCCCGCAATACGCCGAAAGGAATCCGAACGCCAGCAGGAAGCATACTCCGATGATGTTCTCCCACCTGATTATCTCTTCAAAGAATCTGACAAAAAAGTTCTCAAACACAGCGTCCGCCGAGGCAAGGATCAATCCGAGCACAATACAGGTAGGGATCGCGATCAGTATTCCTATAAGTATCGGGCCCGCCTTGCCCTTCTTTTCGCCGGGCTTGCCGTCAAAATAAGCCTTTCCGTCCGAAAAAGGCGTCGAAACCTTGCCGATCGAGCCGAATACCGCCCTTATTATCTCTCCGAACAGCTTCGCAAGATCCCACCGGGAATCATCGGCGTAATTATGCAGCACCAGTGTCAGGAGCAGAAGGAATTCCGCAACATAATTTGAAAAAAGCACCATGGTGTTCGCCGTGCAGAAGCAGGATACGCTGATGATCATCATGACGGTCATCATGAATATGCTGCCCTTTTTGAGCTGCCTTCCGGTCTTCTGCGTAAGATACGCCACAAGGAATGCCAGCGATCCGATCCAGACGGGCGTCATCACGCCCGACCAGTTCCTGAACATGCATATTACAAACAGCAGCGCATACAGTGCGCACGGAAGCGCAAGATGCTTAAAGTTCCACGCCCGGTTGAGGTTGATAAGTCTCTCCGTCTCATCTGCAGCCGTCTGTACCGGAGTACTCTCCGGCATGACCGGTGCCGTATTTATTATATCGCTTGTATATATCTCTTCCATATCTGCTCCACTCTCCCTATGCTTCTTACTTCTCGGCCTCGTCGAGTTCCTCGATCGCTGCCACATTCGGATCGAATTCCAGTATGTCTCCGGGCTGACAGTTAAGCGCCCTGCATATCTTGTCCAGAGTATCGATCCTGATGGCCTTCGCCTTGCCGTTCTTCAGTATCGAAATATTTGCCATCGTGATCCCGACACGCTCCGCAAGCTCCGTAACGCTCATCTTACGCTTGGCGAGCATGACATCCACATTAATGATAATTGCCATAACGCACCGCCTCCTTAAATCGTAAGATCGTTCTCTTCCCGGATCTGGCGAGCCTTATCGATAAGCCTCGCCAGGGCTCCGGTCAGACCTCCCACCGCAAACCAGATAAATGAATACTCGATCATCTTAAAAAGGATCATATACTCAAGTCTTTCGACAAAGAGCAGATAGATCACGATGCTTAAGATCCATATGATCCCGAGTATCACGAACAGTCCGCACATGATCCTGAACGCAATGTAATTCTCAAGAGAAAACGAGTTGTCCTTCCCGATCGCGCAGCATACTTTCCAGAACTGCCAGAGGGCCGCGTAACAGAATATCGCGGTGATACCGAGCAGCATCAGCACCGGCATATCCGAAATTCCGTACTTTTCGAAGAAATATTTATTCCTGACTAAACTAACCCCGCAGACGGCGAAAAAAGCGCATCCGACGATCGCCACCCCTATCGTGAGCAGCTTAAGTTTGAATGCTATGCCGGCCTGCGAACTCTCTTTACCATGCTTTTCATTTTTGTTTTTCATGTGCGTTGTGTCCTCCCATAACTGCTTTACGATACTCATTATACATACGTGATTCCAAATGTCAACAAATATTTATCGTAATTCGATATATTTTTATTATTCTATCAATGTAGAACGGTCAAGATAACCGTCAAAACGCGCAAATTCACTCCTCTCCTCCCTTTTTGTCTTGTGTGCAGCCGAAAGGCGGGGGTATAATCGATAGGAAAGGTTAAGGAGACAAAAGCTATGACTGGGAAACTGAAACTCTTTATAGGCATACTGGCCGCCGCGCTCGTTCTGAGTTCGGTGTTTATCTATAATTATATGAGCCGGGATGACTCTCAGCATTCCGACAAGCTGGTCGTTGTCTCCCCTCATCCGATGGAATTCATGATCCCCCTGATCAGGGAGTTTGAAAATGAGACCGGGATCGCGGTCGAGCTCTACAGCCGCGGAACCGCGGAAGCCATCGAGAGCATAAGGACAAATCCGGACGTCGATGTGCTCTGGGGCGGTTCACTGCTCACGGTCGGACCTTATATAGACAGCTTTTACGAATACCGTTATTTCTCCAATGTTCCGAGCGTCATCATGGTCAATAAGGACCTGATCGGCGATATTAAGATCGAAGGCTACGCCGATCTCTTAAACCCGGAGCTCAAAGGGCAGATAGCCTATGCCGATCCCGGAAAGTCCTCATCCTCTTTCGAGCATCTCGTAAATATGCTCTTCGCGATGGGCGAAGGCGATCCCGACGCCGGCTGGGATTACGTGGAACAGCTGACCGAAAATCTGGACGGTGTGCTCCTATCCAGTTCATCCGCAGTATATAAGGGCGTAGCGAACGGAGAGTTCAAGGTCGGTCTCACCTTCGAAGAAGCGGCCGTCACCATGCTCAAGAACGACAAGCACATCGGTATCGTATATATGACCGAAGGCGTGGTATCCACACCCGACGGCATCTACATCAGCAGCAATTCCTCGAGGCTTGACAAGGCAAAACGCTTCGCTGATTTCATGACGTCGAGGAACGTACAGAGCTTCATGGCCTCCAATCTGGGCCGCCGCTCGGTAAGGGAGGACGTCGCGGCCTCCGGCATGGTCATCCCTCTCTCCGAGATACACAGCATCGAGGCAGACAAGGATACCGTAATATCAAACAAGGACGCATGGCTCGAGCGCTTTGACGCCCTGGCAAAGGAGGCTGCCCATGAATAAAGCGACCGGCTCCTTCCAGGATAATATCCGCAGAGTCTTCATAAGATTCTCCCTGCTGCCCGTAGGTATCATCGCGGCTCTGGCAATAGCGCTCTTCGCGCTTTTATGGACCTATTTCACCGCGCATTTCAACGAACAGGACAGCAAAAACGCAGCGAGTGAGATCTCGCGCACGATCAATATCTGTTACAACATGCTCACAGATGTCGAAAGATCGATCTCTGACGCCGGCGGCAATGTTGAGAGCGATCAGATCTTCCCCATACTATACAGGAGCACGGCGGAATTCGGCGAGATCGGTGATCTGACCGTACTTACCGCAGACCGCGAAGTCGCTTTCTCGAGCAAGGAAAGCGTGCCGGAGCATCTGACCGGAGAAGTATATTCCGACTGGGGCGTCTGGCATGCCGTCAAAGCAGGCAAAGGCACAACCGCAACCGTCCTGTACAATAAAAGCCTGTATGTCACGAAAGGCGTATACGTCGGCGACGAGCTCTCCTGCGCTATCGTCTATGAGATACCGAAGGACGTGATCACCCGCGCGACCGGCGAACTCAACAGATATTTTGCGATCACCGACAAATACGGCTGGATTTACGAATGCAATACAGACATCCTCCGCGACAGTTTCGGCAGGATCCCGGACGCCTACACCTCCGGCGCCGGATATACCAAGACAGACGGAAGGCTCATGTACACCTGCAGGACAGATACGGGCAAGGGCCTGTTTGTCACAACGGTCAACGACATCAGCCGCAGCATCAGGCTCATCACGATCCTGGCCGGGATCATCCTCGTCATTTTCGCCGCGATCCTCTTCATTACATTAAGAAGCACCGCCAACAGCTCCGAGCAGCTCACCGCGGATATCAGGAAAATAGAGAACGCTTTCGAAGCAGTCTCGAACGGCAACTTTGACGTAAGCCTCAATATCAACAGCAGCACCGAGTTCGAGGCGATCGGCAACGATTTCAACGAGATGCTGCAGGGTCTGAAAGATCAGATCGACCAGAACAGGGAGCTGGCAGAGAACGTTGCGTTCTCTCAGGTTAAGCAGCTCGAGAGCCAGTTCAATCCCCATTTCCTGTTCAATACGCTCGACAATATCCGCTTCATGGCAAAGATCGACGCCAACGCCGCGGACAAAATGATCATTTCTCTCTCCGGCCTTTTGCGCTACAGCATAAAGGACGCGCGTGAAGAGGTTACGGTCCGCGAAGACCTGGAGAATCTCCAGAGCTATCTGAACATCCTTCAGATAAGGTTCAACAAGAGATTTGCATATAAAATGGACGTGGCCGACGATATCATGGACTGCCTGATCCCGAAGCTCATGCTGCAGCCCCTGCTGGAGAATGCGGTGAAATACGGTTTTGGCACCAAGGAAAAGCTGACCGTAAATATCCGCGGCTACCAGATGCAGGAAAAGCTGATCTTCGTGTGTGAGGACGACGGAGCGGGCATCGAGGAAGACAAGCTCGCCGAGATCGTAGCGGGTCTTAAGTCGGACGAGAATCCTTCCGTCCACTACGGACTCTTCAATATCCACCGGAGGGTAAAGCTTCTGTATAAGAACAACGGCGACTACGGTCTGGACATCACCAGCAGAAAGAACGAGGGTACCACGGTGCGCATCGTGCTCCCGAAGCGTTTTTACGAGGGGAAATAAATGTACAAGGTATTGATCGTTGAGGACGAGGATATCATCAGAAAAGGAATCGCCTACACAATGGACTGGATGGGCATGGGCTGCACCATTGTCGGCGAAGCCGTAAACGGCGCCGAAGGTCTCGAGAAGATAAAGGAACTCGAGCCCGACATCGTGCTCGCCGATATCATGATGCCGATAATGGACGGCATTGAGATGATCAGAAGGGCAAAGGAAGAGGCTTCCTTTAAGCCGGTCATCCTCACCAGTTACGCGGATTTTGAATACGCAAAAAAGGCGATTGACCTCGACGTTTCCGCTTATCTTATGAAACCGGTCGACGAAGAGGAATTAAAAAAGAACATCACGAAGATCATCTCAGAGATAGAGCGCGACCGTGAGTACGACAGGCTCACCGAGATGAAATCCCCGGCGGACCGCGCGCAGGAAGTGTTCATAAAGTCCGACAGGGAGAACGACTATGTGCAGCACATCCTTAACGCCACTAAAGAGCGTTATGCCGAAAAGATCAGCATCGAGACTTTCTCGGAAGAGCTCGGCGTCTCAGCCAGCTATCTTTCGAGGAAATTCAAGGATTCCACGGGCACCGGGTATCTCGATTATCTGAACAAATACAGGATACAGCAGGCGATAAAGCTGCTCGAGACCGGCAAATACAAAGTTTACGAAGTCTCCGATCTGACCGGCTTTACCGACTACAAGCACTTCAACTCCGTGTTTAAGCGCTATACGGGCGTTTCCCCGTCCGAGTTCATCAACTGATGACGTAAAACCTGTTCAGAAATTCGGATAATAAAACAGAAATACGGGTATATCTTTTTCCTTTTTTCTTCTATCCTTTTCTTATCAAAGGTTTTCTTTGTGAAAGGAGAAGAATATGAAAAAGATTATTGCACTGTTATTGATCGGTCTCATGATGCTCAGCATTATCGGCTGCAAGAAGACCGAGAACAAGACTTCCGGCGACTCGGGCGCAGACAGCGCTCTGATCAAGGCCGCCAAGGAAGAAGGCCAGCTTATCGTTTACGGTTCCTGCGAGGAAGAGTACCTTGCAGCAGCATGTGACAACTTCAAGGCTCTCTACGGCATCGAAGTTAAGTATCAGCGTCTTTCAACCGGTGAGGTTCAGAGCAAGGTTGAAGAAGAAAACGGCAATCCTTCGGGTGACGTTTGGTTCGGCGGCACAACCGATCCCTACAACGTAGCGGCATCCAAGGGCCTGCTCATGCCTTACGAGGCAACCAACGCTAAGCACCTCCTCAGCGATATGTATCGCGACAAGGACGGCTGCTGGTACGGCATTTACAAGGGAATCCTCGGATTCATGGTTAACAAGGACGAGCTTACCCGTCTCGGTCTCGAAGCTCCCAAGGATTGGAAGGATCTTCTTGATTCCAAGTACCAGGGTCTCATCTGGCTTTCCAACTACAACACCGCCGGTACCGCGAAGCTCGTTGTAAACACAATGATCCAGAAGTACGGCCACGACGAAGGCATCAAGTACCTCGTTGACCTCGACAAGAACATCGAAGTTTACACCAAGTCGGGTTCCGGCCCTTCCAAGAACGTCGGAACAGGTGAGTGTGTAGTCGGCATCGGCTTCCTCCATGACGGTATCACACAGATCGTTGATAACGGCTACAAGAATGTAGGCCTTGTTATCCCTTCATCGGGAACCTCCTTCGAGATCGGCGCTACCGCGATCTTCAAGGGCTGCGCTCATCCCAATGCTGCAAAGCTCTGGATCGAGTACGCTTTAAGCCCCGAGTGCGTTGAGCTCGGCGCACAGCACGGTTCCTATCAGTTCCTTGTTATCGACAACGCAAAGCAGCCCGATGTTGCATCCGAGTTCGGTCTCGATCCCGAGAACGTTATGAAGTATGACTTTGAAGATGCAAAGGCAAATACCACAACTTACGTCGAAGAAGTTATGAAGGCTCTCGGAAGCGCTGCCGACGATCGTTTCAAAACTGAGTAATCGCTGATTATCGGGAGCGGATGTAAGACAAGACATCCGCTCCTGTTATTTTTCGGAGGACAATTTATGGCAAAGAGTCAAAGCGCCAGCCTTGACAGAAAAAAGCTCTTCGGCGATCCGATCATGGTCACCACCATTATCCTTCTGATCGCTTTTCTGACGGTTTTTATCCTGTATCCGCTGGCCATCCTTCTGGTTGACAGCTTTATTTCCGAATCCGGAGTTACGCTTTCAACATTCAAGAGAGTCCTTGCACTCCCGAATTTCAGGAACGCCATAACCAACACTCTGAAGGTTGGTTTTCTGGTAGGTATCGCATCATCCCTCATAGGCCTTCTGTTCGCCTATGTGGAAGTCTATGTCAAGGTACGTTCAAAGTTCATGGGAGGACTGTTCAAGGTGGTTTCGATGCTTCCCGTAGTATCTCCGCCATTCGTTCTGTCGCTCTCGATGATCATGCTTTTCGGAAAGGCAGGCATCATCACACGCTTCCTTCTGAAGATCTATGACAACAGCGTTTACGGCTTCTGGGGCATCGCGATCGTTCAGACGCTCACGTTCTTCCCCGTATGCTATATGATGCTCAAAGGTCTCCTGAAGAACATCGATCCTTCCCTCGAGGAAGCCGCCCGCGATATGGGCGCATCCCGATTCAAGGTATTCATGACAGTTACGTTCCCGCTGATCCTTCCCGGACTCGGCAATGCATTCCTCGTAACCTTCATCGAGTCGATCGCGGACTTCGCGAACCCGATGATCATCGGCGGTTCCTACGATACACTGGCCACGACGATCTATCTGCAGATCACGGGTGCTTACGACAAACAGGGCGCGGCCGCGATGGCAGTCGTACTCCTCGGCATCACACTGCTGATGTTCGTGGTCCATAAGTACTATCTCGAGGCCAAGAGCACCGCAACCCTTTCGGGCAAGGCTTCGAGAGAGCGTATGCTCATCACCGACAAGAGCGTAACGCTTCCGCTTTCGATCATCTGCTCCGCACTTGCGCTGTTCGTTATCATAATGTACATCTGCGTTCCGTTTGGCGCGCTGTTCCGCACCTGGGGCTATGATTTCCATCTCACTTTCAAATGGTTCGGACAGGTATTTACCAGAGACAAGGGCTTTAAAGCCTTCAAGGACAGCTTTATCCTGGCGCTCATATCGGCGCCGATCACGGCACTGCTGTCCATGATAATCTCCTATCTGGTGGTAAAACGTAAATTCAAGTCAAAGGGCTTTATCGAGGCCGTATCCATGCTGGCCATGGCCGTTCCCGGAACGGTTCTCGGTATCGGATACATCCGCGGCTTCTCGGGCGGACTCTTCGGAAGCGGCATTCTTCAGGGCCTGTACGGAACAGGCGCGATCCTGGTCATCGTATTTATCGTACGAAGCCTTCCGACCGGTACCCGAAGCGGTATCTCGGCCCTCAGGCAGATCGATAAGAGCATCGAGGAATCGGCTTACGATATGGGTGCCGACAGCTTCAAGGTATTCATGACCGTCACGCTCCCGCTGATCAAGGACAGCTTCCTGAGCGGCTTCGTAACCTCGTTCGTCCGCAGCATCACGGCGATCAGCGCGATCATTCTTCTGGTTACGCCTTCGTACCTGCTCATCACGGTACAGATCAACGAATTCGCTGAGAAGGGCTCTTACGGCATCGCCTGCGCATTCGCTACGATACTGATCCTTATCACCTACAGCGCGGTATTGATCATGAACCTGATAATCAAACACTTTGGAACAAGCCGCATGGTTAAGTCGGCAGATTGAGAGTAAATTATGGCAAAAGAGAAAAAAGGCGTACGCCTTGAGCATATTTCAAAAATATACAAAGATCCCAAGACAGGTAAAGATTTCTACGCGGTCAAGGACGCAAATATCGAGATTGAGCCCGGCAGCTTTGTAACGCTTCTCGGTCCGTCAGGATGCGGAAAGACTACCACGCTGCGTATGATAGCGGGCTTCGAGAGCCCCGATGAAGGCGAGATATATCTCGGGAACGAGCCGATCAACGCTCTCACACCAAACAAGCGCGACACGGCCATGGTTTTCCAGAGCTATGCTCTCCTTCCTCACTACAACATCTTTGACAATGTCGCTTACGGACTCAAGCTCCGCAAGATGGACAAGGCAACGATAAAGAAAAAGGTTACCGACATCCTGGCCCTCGTCGGCCTTGAAGGCATGGAGAACCGCATGACAAACCAGCTCTCCGGCGGTCAGCAGCAGAGAGTTGCCTTAGCAAGGGCGCTGGTCATCGAGCCCGGCGTGCTCCTGTTCGACGAGCCCCTTTCGAACCTCGACGCGAAGCTTCGTGTTTCGATGCGTACCGAGATCAGAAGGATCCAGCAGGAAGCGGGCATCACAGCGATCTATGTTACCCATGACCAGAGCGAGGCAATGGCAATCTCAGACAAGGTCATCATCATGAACCACGGTCTTGTCGAGCAGATATCGACCCCCAGAGAGGCTTATTACTACCCCAACAGCAAGTTCGTCGCCGACTTCATCGGTGAAGCAAACTTCCTGAAGGCAGTCGTAAAGAGCCAGGACGTTGCGGTCATCGGCGATACCGAGGTCAGCTGCGCGACCGGCAGCATGGAAGCCGGTTCGGAATGCAGTATCGTGCTTCGTCCCGAGGGCGCATACTTAGGCGATTCCGGAGCAGTTAAAGGCACCGTAAAGTACTCATGCTTCATGGGCGCTTACCAGGATTACCACATTTTGATCGGCGATACGCTGGTCAAGATCCAGGAGTACAATCCCAAGAACAAAAAGATCTACAATGTCGGAGATACGGTTTTCCTCAACTTCGAAGAGAACACTCTGTACGCGTTATAAGATCAATCGAGTAGGCTGACTCCTACTCGATTCGACGGGTCATCTCGCGTACGAAGTC
>CAMZAI010000010.1 GCA_947304065.1 uncultured Clostridia bacterium
GAAATTTAAAGAAATTTCAAGGTTGTTTCATTATTGAATTGTCAAAGAACGCTGTCGTCCGTTGGGCTTTTTTATTTCGTTTCCCGCAGGCGACTCATGTAATATAACACCGTAAAAAAGGTTTGTCAACTACTTTTTTTGAGTTTTTGAAGAAATTTTTGTTTTTCATACAATTCTGTCAATTTACCCTGTAAACGGGAGTTGTAAGCCCTATTCAGAAAACGCCGCAAAGCCTTGATTTTACTGGATTTACGGCGTTTTGTCATAACGTAAGGTGACAGTTTCCGGCTGTTATTTGAATGAATCATCCGCATTCACGTCTTGACAGATTATGCTTTCAGTGTCATAATGATATCATAATGATATCAAGCAACATTTCAGGAGGTCATCATAATGGATGTTTTAAAGATAACAAACTACACCAAGGTATACGGAAAAGATAAAAAGGCCTGCGACAATGTCAGCCTGACCGTCGAGAGCGGAGACATCTTCGGCTTCATCGGACACAACGGCGCCGGCAAGAGTACCACGATCCGCGCGGTGGTCGGCGTAATGGACTTCAACGAAGGAACCATAGAGATCGACGGGCACGATGTCATGAAGCAGCCCATGGAATGCAAGAAGGTGACCGCCTACATTCCCGACAACCCGGATCTGTACGAGAACCTTACCGGCATCCAGTATCTGAACTTTGTGGCGGACGCGTTCGAGATCGGCAGGGAGGACCGCGAGAAGCGCATCAACGAATACGCGGAGCGCTTTGAGATCACAGACGCCCTCAAGAATCTCATCTCCTCATACTCGCACGGCATGAAGCAGAAGATCGCGATCATCGCCGCTTTGATCCATGCGCCGAAGCTGATGGTCATGGACGAGCCCTTCGTCGGTCTGGACCCTAAGGCTTCCTTTGTTCTCAAGGAGATCATGCACGAAATGTGCGCGAACGGTTCGGCCGTCTTCTTCTCCACCCACGTACTCGACGTGGCAGAAAGACTCTGCAACAAGATCGCTATTATAAAGAAGGGACAGATCATCGCGAACGGTACCATGGAAGAACTGATCGGCGACAAGTCCCTTGAGGAAGTATTCATGGAGGTCGTAAAGAATGAATAAGCAGGCACTCCTTCTGAAGACGATGCTGACCTCGACCGGCAGCATTAATATAATAAAGTACAGCGACGACAAAAAGAAGCGCGGACTCGCCATCGGCAATATCATCGGCATGTCTTTCCTTTATATTCTCCTTGCCGGAATGATGGCTGTCATGAGTTACGGCATGGCATTCTTCGGCTTCGGCGAAATGATCCCCGCCCTGCCCGCGGTCATTATCAGTGCTATTTCGCTGCTGTTCACATTCCTTAAGGCACACGGATTCCTGTTCGGCTACAGGGAATACGACATGCTCATGTCCATGCCCTTTATGACAAAGTCTGTTGTGAGCAGCCGCTTCTTATATATGTATATAAAGAACCTGAGCTGGACCTGCACCGTATCATTCGCGTCCCTTATCGGATACGCGATCGGTACGAAGCCCGGTATTGCAACATATATTATATGGATAGTCCTGACATTCTTCGTTCCGGTGCTCCCGATGATCCTCGCGGTCGCGGTCAGCGCACTTATCGGCGGAGTTGGTTCGGGTTTCAAGCACAAGAATCTCGTGCTTTCCATACTTGTATTCATCTGTGTGATCCCGCTCTTCTTCCTGAGATTCTTCATTGAGAATGTAATAAGGAACGATCAGGTCGAAGCGCTCGTAGACAAATCGGCGGACATCTTCTCCGGCATCGGCGGTAAGGTTCCCACCGTCATCTGGTTCACGGACGCGGTAAATAAGCACTCCGTAAGCAGCATCCTTTTGCTCATCGGCCTCTCCGTCCTCGCCTATGAAATAATCTTTACCGTTTTTTCAAAGTTCTATAAGGGCATCAATTCGAGAATGAGTGTCGGCACTACCTCGCACGAGAAGGTTAAGGCCAAAGATTTCAAGACGAGGAGCGTGGTCTCGAGCATTGCTTTTAAGGAGTTCAAGCGCTTTACAGGCTCCGTCAATTACATCACCAATGTGGGAATGGGCGCTGTTCTCGCGGTTATTTTCGGCATCATAATCATCTTTGTGAATCCGGAAGCCCTTATTTCTTCCATGGCCGGCGCGCCCGTCGACCTCAGTAGATTTTCACCCGCACTGATCATCCCCGTAGTGATCTACTTCTTCATCGGAATGGTGCCGTCCACCGCCTGCTCCATGTCGCTCGAAGGCAAAAACTACTGGATCATCAAATCGCTGCCTTTAGACATGTTCTCCGTATATAAAGGAAAGATGCTGTTTAATCTGTGGCTGTTCCTTCCGCCCGCACTGTTCGCAACTATCGCCTCGTCGATCTCTTTGAAGGCGACGCTGCCCGAGTTCCTCATCGCGATACTGTATGCGGTCTCCACCACTCTGTTCTCCACTGTCTTCGGAATGCGCTGCGGCGCGAAGCATATGCAGCTCGAGTGGGAAAATGAGATCCAGGTCATCAAGCAGGGACGGGCCGTTACATCCTATCTCCTTCCGAATATGATGGCTACCATGGTCATCGGAAGCGGCGCAGTGGCGCTCGGCATCGGTTTCGGCGTACTTCCCCTTGTAATGGCTCTCATGTCCGCCGTATATCTCTTATTAGCAGGTTTAAGCTATTTAAGTGTAAAATCTTTCGCTTTTCGTGAACAAAACAAGTGACAGTGCACATAATTCTGTGATAAACTGTTCCCCGGGAGAGTTATTAACTTATAAAGGGGAAAGGGGTTTATCACATGTCTGATTTCAAAGAGAGCAAGGACAATCCGCTCCATCGCGAGTACGGTGTCCTAAGAAATACAAAATATATCATCCAAAAAATGGCTCAGTACCAACCGTCGGTTTTATTCCTGATGGTACTGGGCTTTTTCTGCAGGTCTGTATTCTCCTATTTCTGGGGCATTTTCGGCAAATACGTTATCGACATCATCGAAACCGAAGAGGGTGCTGCCGCCGAGGCGAGGCTGATAAAGATCATTGTGATCGCAGGTATTATCGCGGCAGTCCTCACCTTTGCCAACACATTTGCCAATACAAAGGTCTGGTACCGCTTCATCAACGTCCGCATGCATATGATCACCGAGCGCATCGCGAAAGTCCTGAGCCTTAAGTACGAACTTCTTGAGAAGCCCGACGTGATGGATGTGGCCGAACGTGCGAGTCAGGCGACGAACGACAATCAGAACGGCGTCGAAGGAATGATGAATATTATGAACCGCCTCGGCGAAAGCGCCCTGACCGTTATCGTGACCTTCGTTGCCGTGACCGTACTCGATCCCAGGCTCATCATCGTCATGATCGTGCTCACGGTTGCCCAGCATTTTTACATGAAGCACATTATCAAGGTCGACAAGCGTGAGGTCTGGGACAGGCTCTCGGGTTCCTGGCGCAGCCGCCACTATATGGAGCGCGTCACTCAGGATTTCGATTACGGCAAAGATATCAGGCTCTTTGATCTTGCCGATTTCCTGACCGGCAAGTTCAACGAGATCAACGCTTTCTTCATCGAGCGCAACGACTATCACCACAAACTCTGGCTGAGATACAATTTCGTGGCCGCCGCAGCGGGAACCATAATCAAGGGCGGCATCTACGCAGCCCTCTATATCGCGGTACTGCAAAAGGATATGTCCGTCGGCAATTTCACGATGTTCCTGTCCTTCGCGCTTGCTTTCTCGCGCGGGCTCATCAATTTCCTGCAGCGCCTCGGCGATCTGCGCAAGGCGTCTCTGGAGACCGACGATTTCCGGTCTTTTATAGAACTTGACACCGGAGATGACGAAAAAGACTGCATCCCCGTCCCTGAGGCAGATTCATACGAGATCGAATTTAAGGACGTAAGCTACAGATATCTGAAATCCGAGAAAGATGCGCTCTCCCACCTTAACCTCACGATCCGCCCCGGTGAGAAACTGGCCGTCGTAGGTCTGAACGGTGCGGGCAAGACCACCATGATAAAACTGCTGTTAAGGCTCTATGACCCTACCGAAGGGCAGATCACCTTAAACGGCACGGATATAAAGAAATTCAAGCGCAGCGATTACTACAGGCTGTTCGCACCTGTTTTCCAGAATGTTGAGATCTTTGCGTTCCTCATGTCGGAGAACATCGCTATGAGGAGCGAAAATGAACTGGATCGCGACAAGGCGGTCAAAGCGGCCTGTGAGGCCGGACTCGAGGAGAAGCTTGAATCTCTGGTCAAAGGCATCGATACGCCTCTCACCAAGATTGTCGAGGACGACGGCGTCGATCTCTCGGGCGGTGAAAAGCAGAAGCTCGCTCTTGCAAGGGCTCTGTACAAGGGTGCGAAAATAGTGGTGCTTGACGAGCCCACCTCCGCTCTCGATGCGCTTGCGGAGCAGACTATGTATGAGCGTTTTGACGGTATGATAGGCGACAGATCCGCCGTTTACATTTCCCACAGACTCGCTTCCACCAGGTTCTGCGACCGGATCGCGATGTTCGAGGAAGGTTCGCTCGTTGAATACGGAAGTCATGACGAGCTGATGGAAAAGAACGGAAAATACGCCGACATGTTCAATGTCCAGGCGCAGTATTACAGAGAGAATCCCGAAGGCTCAGAGCCCGGCACGGAAAGCGGGGTGAGCGCCAATGCGTAAGATCATTCCCGTTATAAAGGTCCTGTTCGGAACGACTCTCAAAAAATATCCCGGTTTCTTTGTAATGAAGGTGTTCCGGATGATCGTCACGACCGTCATGCCTTTTATCGCACTGTTCGTCTCCCCTCTGATCGTCGATGAGATCGTGGGTGAACGCGATGTACAGAGGCTCATCACCCTTGCCGTGATCCTGATAGTCGGCGAAGTGACCTGCCAGATATTAAACGACGTCCTGACGAACCATATCAACCGCTGCAGCAACAGGATCGAGAAATATTTCGATGTTCTGATCGGCAGACACGTTATGGAGCTCGATTTCCAGCTCACCGAGGACAAGGAAGCACTCGAGCAGATCGAGAAGGCGCGTACCGGCATGGAATGGTATTCCGGCGGCGTGCACGGCATTTCCGACCAGTTTTTCGGATTCATAGGAAATATCATCAAGGCGGCCGGATTTATCACGGTCATCGCGCTCCACGCGCCGATACTGCTGGCTGTCACTGCGGTATATACCGCTGCAAACTCTTATTTTGTCACAAAGATCAACAAGATCGGGATCGAGGCCTTTGCAAAGCTTTCCAAGGTAAACCGCCTGTTCGGATATTTCGGCTGGAACATCGTCGATACCCGCTACGGCAAGGATATCCGCCTCTACGATGCGCAAAAGATGATGGTCGATTCCTGGAGAGATAATACCGAAAAGAGTAACTCGCACTGGAAATGGCAGGGTGATTCAAGCTTGAAGTTTTATCTCACGACTGATGCACTGTCTCTGGCCCGCAGCATATTTACCTACGCCTACTCAGGTCTGCTTGCCATACGCAGACTCATCAGCATCGGTACCTTCACTCAGCTGATCTCTGCGGAAGGCGGTCTGAACGGAGCTGTCGGCGGTCTGTTCTATAATGTGACCGAACTGGTTAAGCGCTGCAACTACGCCTATGAATACGTGAAGTTCATGGAGTATCCCGAGGCCCTGAAAAAAGGCACTAAACCTATTGAAAAGAAGCCTCACGAGATCGAGTTCAGACATGTTTCCTTCACTTATCCCAAGACCGAACGCAAGGTCTTAGACGATGTAAATATAAAGGTAGCTCCCGGTGAGCATCTCTCGATCGTGGGCCTGAACGGAGCCGGCAAGACCACATTTATCAAGCTTCTCTGCCGCCTCTACGATCCCACGGAGGGTCAGATCCTCGTGGACGGCACGGATATCAGAGAGTACGATTACGCGCAGTATATGGAGCAGTTCGCGCCTGTATTTCAGGATTTCAAGCTGTTCGCATTCAGTATCGGCGAGAATATCGCGTTCGATGACAAGGACGCTGATGTCACCGAATTTACCGACAGGGTCGGGCTGCACGATTTCGTTGCGGGACTTGAAAAAGGCACCGGGACCAATATTTTCAAATTCTTTGACGAAGCCGGCGTGGAGCCTTCGGGCGGCGAGCAGCAAAAGATCGCCATCGCCCGCGCGTTGTACAAGGATTCTCCCGTCGTGATCCTCGACGAGCCCACCGCTGCCCTCGATCCGATCGCGGAATACGAGATCTACAAGCAGTTTAACTCGCTCGTCGGCGGCAAATCGGCCTTCTATATCTCACACAGGCTTTCAAGCTGCCAGTTCTGCGACCACATCGCTGTCTTCTCCGATGGCCGCATAGCAGAATACGGGACCCACTCGGAGCTCGAGCGGATCCCGCAGGGTATTTATGCTGAGATGTTTGAGGCGCAGGCGAAATATTACAGAGACTAATGTGAATACTTGGGGACGGTTCTTCTGTCCCCCTTTCAATAAAAGAGGAGCGAGCGGCAACGGGATATTTCAGCTTCGCCTGCTATAGTTTCTTGCGGTTTAATATCAGGCAGATAATCCCGGTGATCGCTCCCGCAGCAATAACGATCACAATATCAATCGGCGCCAGTACCAACACTCCGAGAGGTTCGAAGAAGAATCCCTCTCCGAATCTATAGAGGTTGCCGCTCAGCAGGATCATCTCGCCGATGTACATTGCGACTGTTGCGACTACAGCCGTGACCGTGGGCACTGCAACGGATAAGAACCGCTTTTTCCCGAGTGTGAGTGAGCCGGCGAATATTCCCATCGTCACGCCGAGCAGCGCGAAGAACACTGCCATAAGGACTGAGGAGAGAGGCGATACCGTGATCTCTCCGGTCCTGTAAAATGAAGTGAAGCACGCCCAGATACACATACCGAGGAAGGCCAATGCAGTAAATGTCTGCATTGCAAGCGCCTTCCTTCGTTTGTTTTCACCGGTCCTTATGATCTTTGCAAAACCGTATATGCTGTTAAGCAGAGCCACAATGATCACGACGGAGATCAGGTAAAAGTGCAGCTTAAATGCGGGAGAATAGCCGCCCAGCAGTACGTCGACCGCTTCCCATGTTCTCGTCTCATACTCCTTGGGTGGAATGTAGCACAGTGCCATCTGCCAGCCTTCAAGAGGGACTTCGACCACCGTCTGCACCAGTACCTTCGTCTCAAGATACCGCTCCGCCGCGAAGAACACAGCTGTACCAATAACCGCAGCCCAGAGCAGGTCAAGTTTCTTTGACAGCTTCTGTATCAGAGGGAACAGCAAGGTTCCGATGATCACCGCCACCGCTATCGGCGTGTACGGTATAATGTATTTCGGGTATTCTTCAACCGGCACCGCGCCGTCCCTCGCCATCACGCCACGCACCTTTATGCCCATGTACAGCGGATACGCAGATGCCGCGACCACGAGCAGCAGTATAAGCAGGTCGTACAGGTAATATTTCTTTTTATTTTCCATCACAGTCCCCCTGCCATCTTATTTCCACTCATACTCTGCGTAGATCGAATCATGAGCTATATAGTCCCCAAATCTACTGCTGAACATCCCCCACTCGATCTTATCCCATGTCAGAGTATCGTCATTTACCAGAACATACCTCTCACACGTTGTCCATTTCGAGGTTGTTCTTGGTGCCTCCAGAGAATAATACATCAGGTACTTCCATGTCTGCTCAGGACTCTCGTCACCTTCGATGCAGTAGGAAATATAGTCATTGCCCGAGAGATGCAGCGGACGTGTTATGAACTGCTTACCGTCATAGATCAGTTCCTTAAGATACAGCATAGGATAATCGATCTTCTCTATCTCGCTTTCTTCGGTCGGGTATTGAGGCTCATCATAGACATAATAGTTCGCGATCCTCACGCTGCCGGGCGTTCCCTGCTCCACCTTTTTATAAAACTCATCCCAGATCTCTGCCCCGCTCGTTACATGCAGATCTTCCATGACTACAAAGCCGTCCGCCTTTACCCGCTCGAGATCGCCGTCCTTCGCCGCCCTGCTGCCCCTGTATCTCAGTATGAAATCATAGCGCCCCGGCTCGACATTTTCAGCACTGCATTCGACATAGAGCGTTGTGTCATCTTCAGCGCCCGCGATCCTGTAGACCTTATACTTTTCCTTTATTACTCCGTCATTGATATCAAACGTATAGAGCAGTTCGCCTTTCTCGTATTCCTCCCCCGCATCACCGAACTGTATATAGCGGTAAATCTTCCCATCGATCGGTATCAGGAAATTAGACCCGTATATGCCCGTGAGCTCCGTTTCAAAAGGCTCCATGATCTCGTCATGTACGGTTCCCAGTGCTACAGAGGCCACATCCTTCATAAATACCTCTCCGTCCTCAAAATGATAGAACATGAACCCGTGCGACTCTTCTGCCCGATATACAAGATTCCCGTCGACTATGTCAAAATAATTGACAATATCCATGCACCCGTCATCCAGAACCAGCCGTCCGTCTTCCGTACGCCAGGTTGAAAAAGGTCTGTAGCTGCTGTAAAGAGGCTGGTAATATGACGCCGTCCCATCCTCACAAAGATTGATGTAAAAGCGGTTTTCAAACGGATCGTTTGACGCCAGCCCTCTTTCGCTCACGCATACATACTTTGTCCCGCTGAGCCACTTTTCGGCAGCCGCCCGGGCATCTTCGCCGGCAATATTTCCCTCATCTGCGTTGCCGTTCTCAGTGCTGTCCGTTACCTTACCTGCCTCTTTATCTGCCGCAGCGGCCTTGCGCCCTATCGAAAACTTTGAGCACGAGCAAAGAAGCACTGCCATGCATATCACCATAAATAAAGCCATAACTCTTCTCATCCTGCTTGTCTTCCTCCTCTTCGTTCCGGCACTCGCAGTTTCGCTGCGCGAACCCTGCTTGCCTTTCTCATCCCGCGTTCGTGATCAAAGTAAATATGATCACCGCGATCAGAACCGTGAATCCGGCCGCGGAAAATGCGGTCATCTTCTTATACGACAATATATTTTCTATCCTTGTGCGCACCTTCGCACCGCCGAAAGCGGACACGAACAGGCTCTTGCCCCGCGCGCAGGCAAGCAGCGTACGTGCGTATTCCTTCTGTTCTTCCTTCCCGTAACCCGCGATGGCTCTCTCGTCGCATGCGAGCTCGATATCCGCCAGAAAAGCCTTTAAGAACACCCATGACAGCGGATTGAACCAGTGTATCGCGGCGGTCAGGAAGCCGAGCAGCCTCCAGAGATTGTCGCCGCGTCGGATATGCGTGTTCTCGTGCTTTAAAATATACTCCATGTCCTTTTCCGGACAGGTCCCGGGCAGCACGATCCGCGGCTTTATTATCCCGTACACCGCAGGGGAATCGACCCGGTCGGAAGTGTACACATTATCGATCGAACAAGCGTCAGATACCTCACTCCCGCCCGATACTTTCGGACGTAAAGGCTTCGCGTCTTTGATCGCGCGCATGGTCGTAACGTACATAATGCCGAGAGCGATGATCAGCGCCGAAGCAATGATGAGCCATACCAGCCCCGCGATCTTAAACACCCTCTCCAGGACATTGACCTTATAAGTGATCGGCGAATAGCTTTCTGCCGCCTGAATGGCATTCATCGCAGCGATCGAGATTGAATCGGTCGGCTGATAAACAGTTACCGTCCTGGTCGTAAACCGCGAAATGAGCGACATCAGACTGTATCTGCTGCCGAACGCCAGCGGGCATATCATCCTGACAAACGGCACTATCCACAGAATTACAAACACCCTGCGCGGCATAAAATTCAGTTTTCTGATGAGCAGAACGAGCAGCCCCATGGCAGACGCCGCAATGCTCATATTAAAGATCCAGTAACAAATCTCGCCGATCATGGGATGGCCTCCTCTCACTTCAAAAGCTCCCTCAATTCCTCAGCCTCACTCTCGGATAGCTCCTCATCCTCTAGAAGCGCGGAGAACAGCGCCTTCCTCGAACCGCCGAACACCTTCTGCAGTAAGGATTCGGCCTCGTGCTTCCTGACCTCGGCCTGCGAGACCAGCGCCGTGCAGATAAAGCCCGGCTCGTCACGCCTGATGAAGCCCTTTGCCTCGAGCTTCTTGATCACCGTGTAAGTCGTATTCTTGTTCCACCCTATCGAATCCGCGGCGATAAGGCTGATCTCCTTCGCTGAGACAGGCCCCTTATCCCATATGATCTCCATGATCTTTGCTTCGCTGTCAAATAATTTTTCCTGCATATCATGCCTCCGGACTATTACTATAGTCTAGACTATCACGATAGTCTATCTTTGTCAACAGGTTTTTTTTTAAGAGTTTTAATAAAATTTTCACGGGAGTTTCGGTACGGGATAATATACAATAAACATCAGAAAAGGAGGACAGAAATCATGAGCACACTGGTAGCATTTTTCAGCGCACAGGGAACCACGGCAAAGATCGCCAAAGAATTTGCGGCAAAAATTGGTGCGGATATCTTCGAGATCGTTCCCACCGAGCCTTATACAGCCGCCGACATCAAATGGACCAATCCTTTGGCACGCTGCAACAGGGAGCAGATCGGTAAGAAGGATATCCCGATTGAGGGAAAGGTAGCCGACTTTGATAAATACGACACCGTCTATCTCGGATTCCCGATCTGGTATTACGGCGCCCCGAGAATAATACATTCCTTCTGCAAAGAATACAGCTGGAAAGGAAAGACCGTCCATATCTTCGCTACTTCAGGCGGAAGCGGCATCGGGAAAACGGCGGAGAAGCTCGCGCCCTCCCTCGAAGGCGTCGCTTCCGTAGACGCGAAGCTTGTCCATAACATCGAGGACCTTTCTTAAGAAGGCCTTCTCCGCTAACGAAAAAGAACATGGATATTGATCCATGTTCTTTTTCGTTAGCGGAGAAGGAGGGATTTGAACCCTCGCGCCGCTATTAACGACCTGCACCCTTTCCAGGGGTGTCCCTTCGGCCTCTTGGGTACTTCTCCGAATTCACATAAAAGGTATTAAATTGTTGAGATCGGCCTCAAAAAAACCACCCAAAAAGCCAAGGTGGTCATGCGGCTGAACCTCAAACGGAGAATGAGGGATTCGAACCCTCGGTCCCTTGCGGGATCACTAGTTTTCAAGACTAGCGCCTTAAACCACTCGGCCAACTCTCCTGACAACGCACATTATGATACCACGTGTACAGATAGTATGTCAAGTACGGCATTAGTATTTTTTCGCCGTGCTTTTCTCCTTACACAAACACATATGTCGCAAGCAGCGCGAGCACTACCAGATGCAGAGGATAGAAAATGTAGAAGAACCATTTGTTGAACGCATTCTTCTTTCCGGACTCCCCGTTATAGCAGTACATGAGCAGCGGAAGCACGAGGAACGCGCCGAACTGGAACACCTGCATAAAAGGCGTGCTCGATGTTATCGACATCGCGTTTGAGGCTAAAACCTCGATCGCCATAATGATCGCGAACGAGCGCCACATTTCGTTCTTGTCGTCCCTGTAAATAAACAGGAACAGCGGCCAGAGAATATCGAATATCGGCCAGTCGCCGAACAGCGACAGTCCGCAGGCCGCGACCACGATCACGATCTTCAGCCACTTCTTCAGATCGGTCTTGTCCCACATCCATATTACGAGGAGCGCAAGGAACAGCGTAAATATCACGCCGAAGT
Organism: uncultured Clostridia bacterium; assembly: GCA_947304065.1. GTDB lineage: Bacteria > Bacillota > Clostridia > Lachnospirales > Lachnospiraceae > RUG11977. The sequence continues at coordinate 11,664 of CAMZAI010000010.1, forward strand.
TCGCCGTAAAAGGCTTGCCTGTCTCATAATAGCTGTACGCGGGCCAGGATATCAGCGTGAAAATGCCGAGGCGCAGAGCGTATTTTTTGACATCGCGCGTATGCACATAGCCCTCGTATAGCATGAACGCCATGATCGGGCCTGTCAGACGGCCTATGAAATGCATCGCCTGTCCGAGCACCGTGTAAGTCTCGACAAAGGTCCATCCGATGTGATCTATCAGCATCGCGATTATCGCAATGTACTTTAACTGGTTTCTGTTGATCTTCATGTTTGTGTTGCCTTCTTAGCTTCAGTTATTGCCGAGTATGTCGGCGAAGTATTTATTCCGCAGCTCTTCTGAGATGTTTTTCTCCTCGCAGAAATCCGCCACAATAAGCTTCGCCCTGCCCGTAACGGCCTTCCTGAGCGACGCTACGGACTCCGTCCAGCTCTTGTAGCTGCGGTATTTGATGTCGTGGCTCGGGTCATCGACGCCGTGCCATCTGTCGCAGTTATAGACCATGTCATGGTCCAGCCTGCCGGCCAGATCGTCGATATAGGCGATCGCCGTCTCGTCGGAGAACACGGTCTTTGCGAGCACTGCGAATCTCTCGCAGAATATCTCCCTGAACCGCTCCGTTTCAAGCAGCCTGTATACAAGCGCATTAAAGGTGTAGAGACCGCTGTTGAACTTGCCGATGTATCTGTCCGTCGTGCCCTTTACTTCACGGCAGAGCGAAAGATCGAGGTCAAACAGCACGTAGAACCATTTGCCGTCCGCAGCCTTCGCCACCCGGACATTGTCGGGATCGACATTGCCGCACCAGAGCTCGACAATGAAATAATCGGCCACGCTGTTAAGGTCAACCATCGACTCGGCGTACGCATAGGCCGCATCGTCGGTCAGCTTATGCTCTTTCAGATATTTCCAGAAGTCCAGCCATTCCTTGTAGTCCTTGCCGCATTTGATCTCGCTCATCTGCTCGATCAAAGTGACTTCCTCGGGCTCGCAGCCGCAATGCGCCGCTATCATGTCTTCGTCTATGCGCTCGCGTATATAATAGATCCCGCGGTATTCGCCGTTGATGTAGAGGTCGACGGGCCTGTAGGCCTGTACGAGCACATTGTCAATATATCCGCTGCTGACCGCAAGCGAAGAAATGTACTCGTCCCTCATGAGCGGTCCGTCATTGTCCTGCGAACCGGATCTGATGACCAGCGAATCGAACTCATCTATGTCCAGACCTTCGAACACGCGGTATTTAAGCTTAGTCGGGCCGTAATCGGCCGAGAACTTCACGCGGTAGCTCTTCTTTTCATAGGCCCTGCTCGTGCAGCCCGTAACACAGATGCCGCAGTCGATCGTAAACTCTGACCTGCCCTTCGAGAACAAAGCGATATTTGCCTTATATTTCTTGCTCGACCTGTAGTTCGCGTTCATCGTCGACAGATCTGCGTCGGCGATCGAGATCATCAGAACGTCCAGCTCGTAATCGGGCTCGGCGATAAAATAGTTGTAGGTAGCAATAAAGCTGTCAAGGCAGCTCTCGTCTTCCGCATAGGCCCTGACCGCACAGGTTTTGTCAATGACGATCGGATTGCCGTCCCAGATCCTCGAATATCTGTCGGGAGCGCTTCCGTCGAGCGTATAACGGATCTTGCCGCCGGTCGTAAAGCTCACTGCCACGGAGCCGTCGTAGAAACCGGGTTCAAGATCAACCGCGGGTGTATCCGCCATCCTGCCGAATCCGCCGCTGTTCTCCTCTCCCAGACTCGTTTTGGTATAGATCCTGTATCCGCCCAGACCGTCCCTTCCGTAGCTCGCGTCCGCGGGAAGGCGCGTATACTGGACCATATCGATGATATTGCCGTCCGCATCGGCCAAATATACTTTTTCGCCGAAATACGAAAGCTTAAACGCAAGATCGTATCCGTCCTCTTTGTAATAGTCTCCGGTGCAGTAGAAAACCGCGTATCCGCCGGGCTCGAGTTCGGCCTCGGGCAGCGGGTAGTCAGTCAGATGCTTCTTCGAATCCGAGAGATAATAATCCGAGAGCATGACCGTCTCTTCACTCGCGTTGTAGAGCTCGATCATATCAAAATAATGCCCGTTGTGTTTTGCCGTTGAATTGTTGGTCGGAAGGACCTCGTTGATATACAGAGCTATCGGAGGTACCTCGGGAACGGGCGTGGGGCTCGGCGTCGGCTCCTCTGTGGGAGCTTCCGTGGGCGTGGGAGCCTCGGTGGGCGCCTGAATTTCCGTAGGCTTTGCAGCGTCCGTGATCTGCGCTGCCTGAGTCGGCTTTGCAGGGTATCTTGTAACATTGCCCGATGCGCTTCCCTTGCCGCTTCCGGTACAGCCCGCAAGCAGCAAAACGGCAAACAACAACAGAGCCGCTAAAGCATGCTTTACCGGCCTCTGCGAATGATCTATTCCGTTAATTTCTTCTGCTGAAGATTGCTTCCGCGAGGAACAGGTCCTCGGGAGTGGTGATCTTAATGTTCTCATAACTTCCTTCTGCAACAAAAACAGGCTGCTGCATATATCTTTCCGCCAGCATGGCGTCATCGGTGACGCCGTGTGTCCGCTCCGGATCCTTCGCGACGTCCGCAAAGAAGCGCTCGTAGGCTTCGATGATCAGCTTTGTTTCAAAGCCCTGCGGCGTCTGGATCACGCGGAGCGATTCCCTGTCGGGCACTGAAACCGCGATCTCGTCGGGTCCTACCTGGCGCATCGTCTCCTTTGCCTTCACGCCTAAGCATACCGCAGGATGGCTCATCAGCGCGCGTCCGACCGAATTGATCATCACGGGCGTTACAAGAGGCCTTACGCCGTCATGGATCATGACATAATCGGGGTTCTTGTCAAAGAGCCCGCATGCGGCCCTGATACCCGCATAGCTTGAATCAAAGCGCTTTGCACCGCCTCCGATAATGCTCTTTACTTTCGGGAACCTGTCGCGGATAACGTTCTGTTTTACATAATCCTCGTCTCCCGGAGGGCAAACAACGACAATCGCGTCCACCTGGCTGTCGTTAAAGGCCGCCAGCGTATGCGCGAGCACAATGTCCGACGCAATGATCAGATACTGCTTGGGCGTCTCGCCGCCCATCCTCAGGCCTTTTCCGCCTGCTACTATAACAGCCGCAATAGTCTTTCCGTCAATCATAAGCATTCAACCTTCCCGGGATTTAAAACCCGCGTTCCCCTAATTTTAAGTTCGGCATCGCATTCAGATCGAGTCCGTGCCGCGTTCCCGACATATATTCATAATAGGCAGCGCAGCCTATCATTACCGCATTGTCCGTGCAAAGAACGGGTGAAGGATAATAAAGCTTCATTCCGTTCTTCTCGCAGGCTTCCTTCATTCCTGCACGAAGCGCCGAGTTCGATGCAACACCGCCTGCCATGGCCACTTTGTCGAAGCCGTATTCCTTCGCCGCCTCGATCGTATGGCTCACGAGCACATCGACTACAGCCGCCTGGAATGAGGCCGTCACGTCGGCTACCGTTATGCCTTCCTCGGGATCGATCAGCTCATGGGGGTCGAAATCCTCCCTGCCCGTCTTCGAGGAATATACCGTGCTTCCGTCGAGTCCCTGCTTCATCCTGCAGGAATTCAGATAGTTCAGCACCGCGGATTTAAGTCCGCTGAAGCTGAAATCGTAAGGGCTTCCGGCCACATGTCCGCGCGGGAATGTTACCGCGTCGGGCCTGCCCTCCTTCGCGCATTTATCGACCTTGGGTCCGCCCGGATATCCGAGTCCCACGGCTCTGGCTATCTTGTCAAAAGCCTCTCCTGCCGCGTCGTCATGCGTTCTTCCGATGATCTCGAATTTATCGTAGTCGCGTACGATCACCAGATGCGTATGTCCGCCCGAAACCACCAGACATAAGAAAGGCGGCTCCAGGTCCTTATGCTCCACGTAGTTCGCGGCGATATGTCCTTCAATGTGATGAACTCCGACGAGAGGAAGTCCCGCTGCGTAGCTGATGGCTTTTGCCTCGGCAACGCCCACGAGCAGCGCTCCGACGAGTCCCGGCCCGTAAGTTACGGCCACCGCGTCGAGGTCCTTAAGTCCCACCGACGCTTCATCGAGAGCCGCCTGTACTACGCGGTTTATCTTCTCGATATGCTTTCGCGACGCGATCTCGGGCACCACGCCGCCGTACAGCGTATGCAGATCGATCTGCGAATAAATGATATTTGACAGCGGCTCGCGGCCGTTCTTCGTGACAGAAGCCGCCGTTTCGTCGCAAGACGATTCTATTGAAAGAATCAAAACATCCTTTTCCACCGTTACTGATCCTCCGAAAGGCGCCAGCCCATTATCTTCCAGTGAGCCTCCTCATCCTGCACGAGCACGAATTCTTCGTAAGCGCGCTCAAATGAGTTGTCCTTTTCCTGCTTCAAAGTAAAATAAATATTTATCACCGCTCGCTGCGGCGTTTCATTGCGGTAATAGGTGATCTCTCCCGATTCCGCAACATTGTAGCTCTGTATCTTTGTCCCGGCCTTCTCGTAGTTCTTGATCTCGGTCTTGATGAGTCCGATCATCTCGGTGCGGTCGTTCTTCTCAAGCAGATCGTCGGTGTAGAGCGCGCGAAGCTTGTCCGTAAGCTTGATAAGCTCGCTCTCCGAAACGCCGTCGCTGTAAATGCACTTGGTGAGGCGGCAGTAATACTTCATCACCTCGCGTACGGTCGCCGGGTAATCCTTTTCCAGGTCTCTCGAGATAAGCGTGGTCGCCTCGGTAACATCCGCATTCGCCTCGATCGCGTTCTTCTGCCTGTTCCTGGTCATGGACATGTAAATGCCCACGATCACGGCCGCGGCCAGAGCGATACATACTATCGTTCCTCCAACAGATGTCTTTTTCTTAGGCTGTGCCATCCGGCTTACCTCCATTCGTTCAATCTTCTTCAAATCTGATCTCGGTGCTGCGCAGATCCTTCGCGGCAAATGCGTTCGGGAAGATCTCGCGTACCTGATCCATGAACTCCTCGGGCCTTATCAGCGAAGGACTGTAATGCGTCAGCCACATCTCCTTCGGCTGCGGACGGGCCTTTGAAGCTATCTTCGCAGCCTCCGCAAAGGTCATGTGCTTGTGGTCGCGCGCCTTCGCTTCGGAATCGGGCTCGCCGTACATGCCCTCGCAGATGAACAGATCCGCTCCGGACGCCGCTCCGATCATGGCCTCCACAGGCCTCGAGTCCGTGCAGTACGTGACCTTGATGCCCTTTCTTGCGGGCCCCAGGATCATATCCTGAGTAAAATGCCTTCCTTCATAATCGAGTTCCATGCCCTTCTGCAGCCTGCTCCAGAGGCAGAGCGGAACATCGTTCTCCTTTGCCTTCCCGGGCTCGAAACGGCCCTGACGGTCCACATTAACCGTGTATCCGAAGCACGGAACATTGTGGTTGCACTTGAAGGTCTCGATCCTGTAATCAAACAGCTTGAATTCCTGCGCGGGCGCCTGTATCTCCATATACTTCAGCTCAAACGGAAGCTCCGGCGCGATCGTGCGCAGCGCCTCTACCGTACGCGTAAGCCCCTTCGGGCCGATCAGCGTGACGGGCTCTGTCCGCTCCGCATTGCCTATCGACAGGAGAAGTCCCGGCAGTCCGCTGATATGATCGGCGTGGTAATGCGTAAAGCAGATAATATCAATATCATGGAAGCTCCAACCCTGCTCCCTGATGGCAACCTGAGTTCCTTCGCCGCAGTCGATCAGCAGGCTGTGTCCGCTGAGCCTCAGCATCAGCGCGGTAAGCCTTCTGCGCGGGAGCGGCATCATTCCTCCGGTTCCCAGTAAACAAACATCCAGCATTTATTATCCTCAATCTTCTATCCCGAAGCGCTTCAGCGTATTCGGATCCGTAAGGTCCAGATCCATCAGTATCGCGTCTTCTTCGGGGTTCTTGTAATATCCTTTGCGTCTTCCGGTCGGTACAAAACCGAGGCTTTTATACAGTGCGAGCGCCGGCGCGTTGCTCTCCCTGACCTCGAGGGTGTAGAGGAATACCTCGTTCGTGGTTCCGATATCGACCATCGAATTCATCATCTCGGTGGCCAGGCCTCTCCTGCGATAGTTCTCATCCACCGCGACGTTCAGTATCTGTCCTTCGCCGGGTACCATGAGCATACCGCAGTAGCCCGCGATCGTTCCGTCATCGTCGCAGACCAGAAATACCTGATTCTGGCTTCTGAGCGCTCCCCTGAAGGAGTCTATGCTCCAGGGATCGGAGAACAGTCGTCTCTCAAGATCCGCCACTTTGAACAGATCTGCGGAAACCATGTCGCGCAGCTGTATATCCATAATAGCCTCCCCTTAGTACCTGTCCGCTTAACCGTTTATACTTTCTCCTCTTTAGATGCGGGTCCCCCGCATCTGATTCCTTGTCGTACATCCGACTAGCGCTCCATGCTTCTCTCCGCCTGTGAAACGCGAAGATACGTGGGTGCATGATCCGCCGCGTCTACAGTGATACCGTGTTCAAAAAGTCTCATGCCGAGCAGTGCGACCGCTCCTGCGCGCTGCCTCGAGAGCTGCGCGGGCGCGAACGAATACGGCACCTTCATGCCCTCCGCGATGAGATCCGCATAAGCGGGAACTCCGTCGCCGAGGAAAATAACGCTACGTCCGAATGTATTAAGTCTCTCCATGACTTCCGAAAGCGGACCTGCGCTCTCGGGAACAACATTTACAAGGACAAGCGGGTCCTCGCCTTTTTTGACTCCCGACAGCGGCGCATATACCTGTTTCTCGGCGTCGCAGCGGCTCAGCGGAACGAATTCGTAAATCCCCGAATAGACCTCCTGCCTGCGCGCGTCCATGATCGGGCAGATCAGGGCGTCTCCCGCTCCGTACAGGTCAAACGCCATAGAATCGAGCGTGGGCACTTCAACGAGCGGCTTATTTAACGCGAGCCCCAGGCCCTTCGCGGTAGCCGAACCGATCCTGAGTCCCGTAAACGAACCGGGACCCCTTGAGATCGCTATGGCGTCCGCAGACTCAAGCTTTATCCCCGCCGCGGACACGATCTCTTCCAGCATCGGAAGCAGCGTCTGCGAGTGAGTCTTTTTATTGTTCATCGTATATTCGGCAACCAGCCTGTCATCCTCCGCTATCGCGACCGACGCGACCAGTGCCGAGCTTTCAATTCCTATTATCAGCATTTTACTTCAATCCTTCGATAATCAAACCCGCGCGAAGTGTCCTTCGTGATCGTCACGTGCACAGCGTCTTCGGGTATCAGTTCTTCGATCAGCTCCGGCCACTCGATGATAGTCACGCCGTCGCCGTAGAAATAATCGCGGTACCCGATCTCTTCCATCTCGCTCGGATCGTCGATCCTGTACACATCGAAATGGTACAGCGGGAGCCGTCCTTCCTCATATATCTGGACCACCGTAAATGTAGGGCTCACAACCGGCTCGGTGATCCCGAGTCCTGCTGCAACTCCCTTTGTAAATACGGTCTTTCCGGTTCCCAGATCGCCCGAAAGGCAGATCACCGTGCCCGGCTTTGCCTCAAGACCCATTTTGCGTCCGGCCTCGAAGGTTTCCTCAGCCGAATTACTCTCAATTGCCATTACAGTTCCTCTTTCGCGAGCAAAAGACGCTTTTCCACATGTCTCTTAAGCAGCGCTGCAAATCCGTGCCTGTCGGTCACCTCGTCCCTGGGGATCACAAATGCGCGGTTCCTCGCGATATACATGTAGTATCCTGTCTTTCCCTCTTTTACCTTATACATCTTGTCCCACGTGAAGTCCGCGTACTCATCGGCACCTCTCGCCATATCGAAGCCTTCGTCGCTGAAGGTATATGTGATGGTATTCTTCGGGTCGCAGATCATGTCGGACTGCTTCTTTGCCTTAAACCACAGCGTGAGCGGGCTGTTCGCAAGGAACATCGCAGCGATCGCGCCGAACAGCACGATCTGGATCGTATCGAATCCCTTCACGAGACCGACGACCACGAATACCAGCGCAGCTATGCCGAGCACTCCCGATAAAGCGCCCATCACGTTCATATACGAATGATAGAACATGAACTCATACATGCACTTTCTGTCGGGCTTCGCCGAAATGACAAAGCTCGGCTCGGTATGCTCGATCCTCTTTTTCTTTGCGTTCTCCTGTGCAATGCCCTGCGGCAGATAATCCGCCGCGCTCTGTTTCTCTTCAGCTTCGCCCTCCGCAGATTCCGATGATACGGCTTCTTCCGCCGCCTCTTCGGCTTCCCTCAACTCCTCTTCCGTAAGAGTGCTGATGTGCGCGAGCTCGCTGATCCCTCTCTTTTTTACTGTTCCTTCGTTATTCCCTGACATTTTAATCCTGTATACGCTTCCGTTGGATTTAGCGACTGCTATGGAAGCGACCGTTATCTTCCGATCATCAGATGATCATGGTGAGCTGAATCCTCTGCTTCTTCAGATCCACGCTCATAACCTTTACCTCGACGATATCGCCTACGCTCACTGCGTCGAGAGGATGCTTGATGAACTTCTTGTTAGTGATCTGCGAAACATGTACGAGGCCGTCCTGATGTACTCCGATATCAACGAATACGCCGAAATCGATGACATTGCGCACGGTGCCCTTTAAGATCATGCCTTCCTTGAGGTCCTTCATCTCCATAACGTCGGTACGGAGGATGGGCTTGGGCATATCCTCACGGGGATCGCGGCCGGGCTTCTCGAGCTCCTTGATGATGTCGGTAAGTGTGATCTCACCGATGCCGAGCTCCTCAGCCAGCTTCTTCTTATCCTTTACGAGGCTTCCGAGATGCGAAAGTCCGCTGCCCGCAGCGCTCACATCGGTAAACGAATTGTCGGTCTTGCCCTTCGCTCCGGACTTAGCCGCGGGAGCCTCGGTCTCCACCTTCATGCCCGACTGCGCGTACGCCTTCATCAGGAGCTGACCCATTGCGGAATTCGTGTTCCTGATCGTAACTTCCTTATTGCCTCTGCGGTCGTTGCCGCGGCGTGCAGCCTTATCGGCCGCGTCAGCCTCGGCCTTAGCCTGCTTCTGCGCTGCCTTTACGGCCTTTGCCTGCTCTGCCTGAACCTTCTTGATATCGTCGGGAGTAAAGCCGAGCTTCTCGAGAAGCTTTGTGGCTGCCTCATAGGACTCGGGATGTACGCTCGTTGCGTCGAGAGGATTCTTTCCTCCGACGATGCGCAGGAAGCCCGCGCACTGCTCGTAAGCCTTCGGTCCGAGCTTCGGAACCTTCAGCAGCTGGGCGCGCGATACGAAGCGTCCGTTCTCCTCGCGGTATGCAACGATGTTCTTTGCAATGGGCTTTGAGATACCCGAAACGTACTCGAGCAGCGACGCCGATGCGGTATTAAGGTCGACGCCGACCTTATTTACACAGTCCTCAACTACGCCTTCAAGGGCCTCGCCGAGCTTCTTCTGGTTCATGTCATGCTGATACTGGCCAACGCCGATCGACTTCGGATCGATCTTTACGAGCTCCGCAAGAGGATCCTGGATACGGCGCGCGATAGATGCCGCCGAACGCTGTCCGACGTCGAAATTCGGGAACTCCTCGGTAGCGAGCTTACTTGCGGAATAAACCGAAGCGCCTGCCTCGCTTACGATCACGTAGCTGAGATCGGGCTTGTTGATCTCCTTTAAGAGCTCAACGATAACCTGCTCCGACTCACGCGACGCGGTTCCGTTTCCTACGGAAATAAGTGTGATATTGTACTTCGCGATAAGCTGCTTTAAGATAGCCTTCGCCTTGGGGATATTCTTCTGGGGGCCGTCGGTGGGATAGATAACAACGGTGTCGATGACCTTACCGGTGGGATCAACGACTGCGAGCTTACAGCCTGTTCTGAACGCGGGGTCCCATCCGAGAACCACATGTCCCGCAACGGGAGGCGCCATGAGGAGCTGTGTCAGGTTCTTTCCGAATACCTTGATCGCGCTGTCCTCTGCCTTCTCGGTCAGGTCGTTCCTGATCTCGCGCTCGATCGCGGGTGCGATAAGACGCTCGTATGCGTCCTCTATCGTAGCCTTTAAGAGGTCGTTCGTGTACTGATTGTCCTTCTTAATGATCATCTTCTGAAGATAATTGAGGATCTGCTCAACGGGAGCCTCGATCTTCACGGTCAGGAACTTCTCTTCCTCGCCGCGGTTCAGCGCGAGCACGCGGTGTCCGAGGATCGTGCTGACCTTCTCGGAGAACTTATAGTACATCTCGTAAACGGACTGAGCCTTCTCATCCTTCGCTTCGCTCGTTACGATGCCCTCGTCTCCGGTAGTCTTACGGATCCAGATACGGTAATCGGCCTCGTCGGAGATCTTCTCGGCGATGATGTCGCATGCGCCGGCGATCGCGTCCTTCGCGGTCTTTACGTCCTTCTCCTCGGAAATGTACTCCGCAGCGTATTCCTCGATGGGCTTGTCCGCTTCCTGTGCCCAGATGATGTCAGCGAGAGGCTCGAGACCCTTCTCCTTCGCTACGGTGGCTCTGGTTCTCTTCTTCTGCTTGTAAGGACGGTAGAGGTCTTCTACTACAACAAGAGTGGTAGCCGCCATGATCGCAGCCTTTAATTCGTCGGTCAGCTTGCCCTGCTCCTCGATGCTCGAGATAACAGCGGCCTTGCGTTCTTCGAGATTGCGCAGATATGTAAGTCTGTCAAAGAGATTACGCAGTACCTCGTCGTTTAACGAGCCCGTAACCTCCTTTCTGTATCGTGCAATGAAGGGGATGGTATTGCCTTCGTCAATAAGCTTGACGGTGGCGTCAACCTGCGCCTCCTTAATGTTCAGTTCTTTTGCCAGTTGTTCATTGATGTTCATTTTCGGGCCTTCCTTATGTTGATTTCTGTACCGGCAGGTTATAACAAGGACATTCGCAATTCGCCATGCTCTTGCTCATATAAAAGCGGCACTCCGTGCCAAGCGCTTTTATAAACTGCCACATTACATAATACCACTTTTTCAAGGTGATTGTCCACACTTTCGCTGATTTATCGGCAAAAACAATACCCGCCGCGTCTGAAATGATTTCTGGAAAAAAGAAAAGGGAACCTGTATAATAAAAGTGTCGTCTAATGGGTGAAAAAGATAAAACGGCATCCGGCCGAAAGCATAACAGGAGGAGACTTTTATGAAGAAGAGATTATCACTTATCCTTGCGGTACTTATGGCAGCGGTGATCCTTGCGGGCTGTGCAAAGAAGGCAGCCTACGACAACGCCTACGGCGGCGCTCCCGCAGCGACAAATGCGTCAAAGAGCAGCGGTTCAAAACTTGACTTCGGTTACGCCACCGAAGACTACGCAATGGCGGATGGCGATTACAACGCCGATGTGCCCGGCTCCGATCTTTCAAACACGACCGGCACCGACGTTGCTCCGCAGAATACCGGAAGAAAGCTCATCAAACGCGTAAATCTGAACATCGAATCCCTTGAGTTCGAGCAGAGCGTCGGGGCCATCGAGAGCTACGTAAGCGCATTCGGCGGCTATGTTGAGAGTTCTTCGATCTCGAATTCAAACTATTATTACTATAATTCATACAACTACTCGAGCAAGGCAAGGATCGCGAATTATGTTTTAAGGATCCCGAGCGAGATGCTTGACGGCTTCCTCGGACAGGTTGGGAATATCGGAAACATCACTTCGCAGTCATCGAGCGCCGAGGATATAACTCTTTCGTACCTCGATCTTGAAGCAAGGACCGAGTCCTTAGAAATCCAGCAGGAGCGCCTGCTCGCACTCCTTGAGAAGGCTGAGACGGTTGACGAGATCATCTCCCTCGAGGACAGACTTTCGGTTGTAAGATATCAGATCGAGTCACAGAGAAGCACACTTAAGAATTACGACAATCTCGTAGAATACAGCACCGTTACCATCAGCCTTTCGGAAGTTGTAAAGATCACAGAGCCCGAGCCTACCACCATGGGCGAGCGCATCAGCAGAGGCCTCTCGGATACCTTCTACGATCTCGGCATCGCGCTTGAGGACTTCGCTGTAGGTTTCGTTGTTAATCTTCCCTACATCCTGATCTGGGCAGTCATCATCTTCGTGATCGTCTTCGTGATCGTAAAGATCGTGAAGGGCAGCAAGAAGCGCAAGGAAAAGAAGCAGGCCAAGCTTCAGGCGAAGCTCCAGGCAGACTGGGCAGCCCGCCAGGCAGCGCAGAACGCGCAGGCACCCGCACAGCAGACTAACTCTGACGAGA